>NZ_JBOHGB010000069.1:0-35204 GCF_050699935.1 Actinophytocola sp. | reverse complement strand
GGCCCGCGGTGGCCGAGCCGTCGGGGCTCGCCGCGGCGATGTCCGGCGGGGCGGCCGTGCTGCGCTGTGGCGCGCTGCTGCTGTCGGCGGGCGAGCTGCCGCGGGCCCTGCGCCCGGACGCGGTGGTGGTCGTCGGCCGGCCCACGCTCTCGCGCGGCGTGCGCGGGCTGATGGGCCGGGTGCCGGTGTACGGGATCGGCGACCATCCACAGTGGACGGATCCGCAGTACGTGGCCACCCACGTCCGCGGCTGGCTGGACCTCGACGACATGTCCCATGTGGACGGTATGGACCCGGACTGGCTGCCGGCCTGGCGGGGCGCCGGCGCGAGCGCGGTGACGGCCGTGGACAAGCTGCTGGGCGAGCAGCCGTGGCCGACCGGCCTGGCTCTGGCGGCGGACCTGGTCGAGGCGCTTCCCGGTGGCGCGACGCTGTTCCTGGGCTCGTCGAACCCGGTCCGCGACGTCGACCTCGTCGCCGAGCCGAGGCCGGACCTGAGGATCTACGCCAACCGTGGGGTCGCCGGCATCGACGGCAACGTCTCCACGGCCGCGGGCATCGCGCTGGCACAGGACGCGCCCGCGTACGCGCTGATCGGCGACCTGACCCTGCTGCACGACCTGAACGGCCTGCTCGCGGGCCCGGCGGAGCGCTGCCCGGACCTGACCGTGGTGGTGCACAACGACGACGGCGGCGGCATCTTCGCGCTGCTGGAGCAGGGCGCGGCGGAGTACCACCGCCCGTTCGAGCGGGTGTTCGGCACCCCGCACGGCGCCGATCTGGCCGCCCTGTGCGCCGGTTACCACGTGCCGCACACGCTGGTGACCGACCGCGCGGAGCTCGGCACCGCCCTGGCGCCGGCGAAGGGCCTGCGGGTCGTGGAGGTCCGCTCGAACCGCGCGCTCCTGCGCGACCTGCACGCCCGCCTGCGCGCCGCGGTCAGCGAGGCCGCGCTGCGCTGACCGCGGCCGCGCTGCGCGGGGAGGGGCCTGAGCCACTGCTGTGCGCGGAAACGGTCCCCGACCGCGGTGAGCCGAGCGAGCCACCCGCCCAACCACCCACCCGAACAACCCCCGCGCACGCGCGCGCGTGCAGAAACCCCAGAAACGAAAGCCCCACCCTGTTCCCGGGGGCCACCCTCACGTGCCAGTCTACCGGCTCACCCTGACGAAACCCGGGTTCACGGGTGACCTGTGGACAGTCCGGCCGGTTGTGGACAACTCGAGCGGGACAACGGAAACCGGGCCTCCCACGCCTTTGTGGGAGGCCCGGTTCCGTCTACTCGGAACGGCTACTTGGTGCCGATCCGGATCTTCATCGAGGTGCCTTCCTCGGAGAGCACCTTCATCGTCGTACCGGTCTTCGGCAGCAGCACGCCGGCGTGGGGCTGCTCCTCGTACCAGTACTTCTTCGTGTCGTCGAACCGCGGCACGGCGTTCTGGCCCCGCACGTAGCTCGGCTTGCCGTTCACCTTGAGCGTGAACGACGGTGCCTTGTGCAGGGAGAACGGCGCGTCATAACCCGCGATCCGCTCACGCCACGGCTCGCCCTCCAGGTTGTAGATCGGCGCGGGGTGCGCGTCGACCGGGAGGATCAGGCCCTCACCCGGGTGCTGGCTCGTGTTGTTGTCCGGCTGAGAGGTGTCCCAGTACCAGACGCCGAGGCCGATGTCGTACGGGAAGTGCTCCACCCAGTTCGGCTTCTCCGGGTCACTGAAGTCGTACGGGCCGGTCTTCATGTACTGGTCGTACGACTCGTACGTGCGGTTCGACGCGAGGTAGTACTGGTCGAACGGCAGCGTCTCGGTCTGCTGCGCGGTCCGGAAACCGTCCAGCGTCCAGCCGTTGTCGCCGTTCTCCGCGCCGTCGGTGAACGCCGGCTCGCCGTCGACGTTGACCGTGATCTCGTCAGCGAAGAAGCCGGGCGGTGCGACGCCGCCGTCGGTCTTGTACCGCATGCGGACCTGCACCTCACCGCCGACGACCGAGTCGAGCGGGACGTTCATGTCCAGCCACTGGTCCTCGGAGGTGCCGGTGACCGACGGGTCGCCGTTGGCGTCCTTGCCGAACGGTTCGCCGCCCACGGTGCCGTCGAGCGCCGTCCACGTCTCGCCGCCGTCCGTCGACGCCTGCGCGTACAGGTAGTCGAAGTCCGCCTCGATGTCGTAGCGCGCCTTGAGCGTCAGCGACGCCGAGGTGGCTCCGGTGAGGTCGACCGTGCGGGCCATCGTGTTGTCGAGGTCGTCACCACTGTCCGACCACCACTGGTTCTCGCCGGCGAACGGCTTGCCGTAGTCGAACGTGACGTCCTTGTCGGGCAGCACCACCACGACGCCCTGCGGCTTCTTCGAGTTGTACTCGTGCGGGCCGAGGTTCAGCGTCTTGTTCTGGCCGGCGACCACGGTCTCGTAGTCGAACCAGCCGAGCTGCAGCTTCGACCACGGGTCCATGTCGTTCACCCGGGAGGCGAGCGTCTCGCCGGGGCCGGCCACCCGCTGCTGGGCCATCAGCGACCACCAGTTGACGTGGTTGCTGCCGCCGCCGGAGGTGTCGTAGAGGTCCGGCAGACCGAGGTCGTGGCCGTACTCGTGGGCGAACACGCCGATGCCGCCGTTCTCCGGCTGCATCGTGTAGTCGCCGACCCAGAGACCGGTGTCGCCGACCTCGGTGCCGCCCTGCAGGTTCCCGTCCGGGCCGGTCGTGGTGCCGGAGAACACGAAGCTGCGGTGGCTCCAGGCGGCGTCCTCGCCGTAGACCGGGTCACCGTCGGCCTGGTCGCCGCCGGCGTGCACGATCTGGAAGTGGTCGAGGTAGCCGTCCGCCTCGTCGAAGTTGCCGTCGCCGTCGAAGTCGTTGCGGTCCCACACGTCGTACTCGGCGAGCTCCGCCTTGACCTGTTCCGGCGGCTTGCCGGCCGCGATCTGTGAGTCGTACCAGGCGGTCACGCCGTCCTGGACCATGTTGAACGCGTTGGAGCAGACGTTGCTCTCGCAGGGGAAGCCGTCCGACCGGCCGTAGCGGGCCTGGTTGTACTTGACCTTCACCCAGTCACTGACCGTGCCGTCGATCGAGTAGCGGCCGGACGACTGCTTCTCGTAGTAGTTCTTGACCGAGTCGGCCTTCGGGTCGTCGGAGAAGTACAGGTCCTGGAAGTGCTGGCGGCTGTAGTCCTCCTGCCAGAGCGTCGTGTTGTCCGTCGAGCGGTCGGGCTCGGGGATCTGGTTGTGCAGCGGGCCGTCGAAGGTCACCGGGCCCGGGGTCTCCGGGTCGGTGTCCTGGTCGGGGTAGTCCGGGTGCCGCTCGTTGCCGAACTCCACGAGGACCACGAAGATCTTGTCGGTATCCTCCCGCGACAGCTCGACGTACTGGTCGACCTGCCCGGCCTTCTTGTTCTTGGCCGTGGTGTTGGCCGCGGCCTTCTTGCCCATCTTCACGACCGTGCTCGAGCCGCGCTGGATCGCCTTGGCCTCGCCGGAGAGCACATCGGACAGTGCTTCCTGGCGCATGGCCCGGCGCTTCTGCTCGGCGGGGCTGGGCAGGTCGTCGACGCCGACCGCCTCGTGCCCGTGCGCGGCGGCATTGGTGGCGTTGGGACTGACCGGTGGCGCCGCATTCGCCCCGGTCACCACTGCGGTCAGCCCGGCCGCCACCATCGCGACGCTAGAGAGGCCGACAAGAATTCTTCGTTGCAACGCGTCCTCCATGGATCCCTCGAAAATGCGCGTGTCATCCGGCCGGTTGACCTCAACGCGAAGCGGGATCTTACGTAACGTGACTTACCAGCGGGACCCGACGAAAGGACTAATCCGAACGGGTCACATCTGCAAAGATCCCCCAGCTGGCCCCATCCATCCCGCCACCCGGCCGCCCCACCCCCATGCGAGTCCAACGCTGCGAACCCGCGAGTCCAACGCTGCGAACCCGCGAGTCCAACGCTCGCAACGGGGAACTCGCGGCCTGGAGTGGGGGACTCGCGGTCGTGAGTGGGGGACTCGCGGGTTCTGGGTGGCGGTTAGGCTCGGCGCGTGGTGGTGGGCGTGAGCAACGTGCCGGCGCAGCGGCGTCGGCTGATCTGGCGGATCGCGGCGCGATCGCTGCTCGCGCTGGGCGGGATCGTCACCTTCCTCGGCGTGGTGCTCGTGGTCGCCACGTGGACCGAGGACATCTCGATCGACCGCAACATCGGCTACGCCAACGCCGAGGTCGTGTCCGACTCGTTCACCCGCACGCTGGTCCGCTTCTACACCCCGGACGGCGCCGAGCACATCCCGCAGACGGGCGTGCTGTACCCGGCCGGACTCAAGGTCAACGACGTCGTCGAGGTCGAGTACCGGCAGGACGACCCCGAGCTGGTGCGGGTGGCCGGCCGCGGCGCGGTGGTGACGTTGCTGCCGGTCGGGCTGACGTTGCTGGGCGTGTGGGCCGTGCTGATCCCGTCGATCTGGGCGCTGCGCCGGGTCCGGCCTCCGCCGCCCGAGGCCGACCAGGTCGGCGTATGACACGTATCTGAATCCGGCGTCTCAAGGTGTAACATCGGGACGTGGGACTGGAGCAGGAGTTCGACCGGATCGTCGGGTCCGAGCAGCGCGTGGAGCCGCGGGACTGGATGCCCGACGGCTACCGCAGGACGCTCATCCGCCAGATCGCCCAGCACGCGCACTCCGAGATCATCGGCATGCAGCCCGAGGCGAACTGGATCAGCCGCGCGCCCTCCCTGCGCCGCAAGGCGATCCTGCTCGCCAAGGTGCAGGACGAGGCCGGCCACGGGCTCTATCTGTACGCCGCCACCGAGACGCTCGGCGCGGACCGTGAGGACCTCACCACCAAGCTCATCGAGGGCCGGCAGAAGTACTCCTCGATCTTCAACTACCCGACGCTCAACTTCGCCGACGTCGGCGTCATCGGCTGGCTCGTGGACGGCGCCGCCATCTGCAACCAGGTCCCGCTCTGCCGCACCTCGTACGGGCCCTACGCCCGCGCGATGATCCGCATCTGCAAGGAGGAGTCCTTCCACCAGCGCCAGGGCTACGAGCTGCTGATGACCATGATGCGCGGCACCCCCGCGCAGCGACGCATCGTCCAGGACGCGGTCGACCGCTGGTGGTGGCCCTCGCTGATGATGTTCGGACCGTCCGACGAGGCGTCGTCGAACACCGAGCGGTCGATGGCCTGGCGGATCAAGCGGCACACCAACGACGAGCTGCGCCAGAAGTTCGTCGACATGACCGTGCCCCAGGCCGAGGCGCTCGGCGTGACGCTGCCCGACCCCGAGCTGGCCTGGAACGCCGAGCGCGAGCACTACGACTTCGGCGAGATCGACTGGGACGAGTTCTGGCAGGTCGTCGGCGGCAACGGGCCGTGCAACCAACAGCGGACCGCGCACCGGCGCAAGGCGCACGAGGACGGCGCGTGGGTACGCGAGGCCGCCGCCGCCTACGCGCGGAAGCAAGCCGACCGGGAGGACGTGGCATGAGCGCGCCCAGGTCGGCCTGGCCGCTGTACGAGGTGTTCGTGCGCGCCAAGCGGGGCCTCAACCACGTGCACGTCGGCTCGCTGCACGCGCCGGACGACGAGATGGCGCTGCGCAACGCGCGCGACCTCTACACCCGGCGCAACGAGGGCGTGAGCATCTGGGTGGTCCGCGCGTCCGCGATCACGGCGTCGTCGCCGGACGAGAAGGACCCGTTCTTCGCGCCGAGCGGGGACAAGGTCTACCGGCACCCGACGTTCTACTCGATTCCGGAAGACGTGCCGCACCTATGAGCGAGCTTGCGAGCGAATCAATGAACACAGTGCGACCGCGAGCGGCCTCACCGAGCCTGCGAGGGGATGCGGCTCGCGAGCTTGCGAGCGAATCAATGTCACAGGGCGACCGCGAGCGGCGACACCGAGCCTGCGAGGGGTCGTCGTGAGTTTCGACAACGCATACGAGGCGATCACCGAGGAGAACGACGACCGGCACTGGGCGTTCGGCACCGGCTTCGACGACCCGCTCGCCGGCGTGAACCGCGGGCTTCCGTCCCATGTGGACAAGGCGGACCTGGCGGCGTACTGCCTGATGCTCGCCGACGACGCGCTGGTCCTCTCGCAGCGGCTCACCGAGTGGTGCTCGCGCGCGCCCGAGCTCGAGGAGGACGTGGCGCTCGCCAACATCGCGCTCGACCTGCTCGGCCAGGCCCGGCTGCTGCTGTCCCGGGCGGGCGAGGTCGAGGGCGCGGGCCGGGACGAGGACGCCCTCGCCTACCTGCGGGACGAGCACGAGTTCCGCAACGTGCGGCTGGTGGAGATCGACTGCGGGCCGGGCGCGGGCGGCGACTTCGCCACGACGATCGCGCGTCTGCTGGTGTTCTCGACGTGGCGGCTCGCCGTGCTCTCGCAGCTCGCCGCGTCGGTCGACCCCGTGCTGGCGGCGGTCGCCGCGAAGGGCGTCAAGGAGCTGGCCTACCACCGCGACCACGCCGCGCAGTGGACGCTGCGGCTCGCCGGCGGCACGGAGCACTCCCGGGAGCGCGTGATCGCCGGCCTGGAGCGGGTGTGGCCGCTGGTTCCGGAGCTGTTCGACACGCATGCGGTCGAGCAGCGGCTGCCGGGCGTCGCGGCCGACCCGGCCACCGTCCGGTCCGATGTGGACGATGTACTGGACAGGGTCCTCGCCGCGGCCGGGCTGGACCGCCCGGACGTGGCGCCGATGGCCGCGGTCGCGGGACGGACCGGGCGGGACGGTGTGCACACCGAGGCCCTGGGCTACCTGCTGGCCGAGATGCAGCACCTCGCCCGCTCACTGCCGGGGGCCGTGTGGTGAGCGCCCGGACGATCGCGGAGGCGGTGCTCGACCCGGAGCTGCCGGTGCTCACGCTGGCCGACCTGGGCGTGCTGCGGTCGGTCGAGGAGCACGACGACAGGGTGGTCGTCACGATCACGCCGACCTACACCGGCTGCCCGGCGCTGGAGGAGATGCGCGTCGACCTGCGCCGCCGGCTCGCCGCGGCCGGGTACCGCAGGGTCGAGGTGCGCACCGTGCTGAGTCCGGCGTGGACGACCGACTGGATCAGCGAGGACGGCCGGCGTAAGCTCGCCGAGCACGGCATCGCGCCACCCGACCGCGTCGGTCCCCGGACGGGTCCGGTGCCGCTCAACCTCACGCCGCCGCCCGTCCGCGTGCGCTGCCCGCGGTGCGGCTGCGCGGACACGACCGAGCTGTCCCGGTTCTCGGCGACCGCGTGCAAGGCGTTGCGCCGCTGCGAGTCTTGTCGCGAGCCGTTCGAGCACGTCAAGGAGTTCTGAGGTGGCGGCGACGTTCCATCCGCTGCCCGTCGCGCGCGTCGACCGGCTGTGCGAGGACGCGGTCGCGGTGACGTTCGCGGTACCGCACGAGCTGCGCAAGGAGTTCGCGTTCAAGCCCGGCCAGTACCTGACGCTGCGCCAGGACGTGGCGGGTGTCGAGGAGCGGCGGTCCTACTCGATCTGCGCCCCGCCGTCGGCGCCGCCGCGGATCGGGGTGCGGCGGGTGGCCGGCGGGCTGTTCTCCACCCGGCTGGTCGACCGGCTGCGGCCGGGCGACGTGCTGGACGTGCTGCCGCCGCTTGGCCGGTTCACCCCCGACCTCGCCAAGCGCGGCCAACACCATGTCTTCGTCGCCGCCGGATCGGGGGTCACGCCGGTGCTCTCGATCATGTCCGCCGTGCTGGAGTCCGATGAGGACGGTCGGGCGACACTGCTGTACGGCAACCGGCGCACCGACACGGTGATGTTCGGCGACGAGCTCGCCGACCTCAAGGACCGCTACCCCGCGCGGCTGCAGCTCGTGCACGTGCTGTCCCGGGAGCCGCGCGACGTGGCGCTGTTCTCCGGCCGGCTCGACGGTGTGAAGCTGTCGGCCCTGCTGGACTCGCTCGTGCCGACGTCCGATGTGGACCACTGGTGGCTGTGCGGCCCGTTCGGCATGCTCACCGACGCCGACGAGGTCCTGGCCGCTCACGGTGTGCCGCGCGAGCGGGTGCATCGCGAGCTGTTCTACGTCGACGAGCCGCCGCCCCCGTTGAACCGGCCCGACGAGTCCGCTGTGGACGGTCCAGCCGCGGAGGTGACCGTGCACCTGGACGGCCGCGAGACGACGCTGAAGCTGCCCGCGGACACCCCGATCTTGGACGCCGCGCAGCGGGTCCGCGCGGACCTGCCGTTCGCGTGCAAGGGCGGGGTGTGCGGGACCTGCCGGGCGCGGGTGACCGCCGGCAGGGTCGAGATGCGCCGCAACTACGCGCTGGAGCGGCACGAGTTGGACGCGGGCTTCGTGCTGACCTGCCAGGCGCTGCCCCGCTCCGAACGCATCACGGTCGACTACGACACCTAACCCGCGAGTCCAACGTTCCGGACCCGCGTGTCCAACCGTCCGAACCTGCGAGTCCGGCATTCCGGGCGGTAACCCGCCGTTCGGAGCGTTGGACACGCGGGTCGTGAGTGTTGGACTCGCGGGTCCGGAGTGTTGGACACGCGGGTCGGGAGTGTTGGACTCGCGGGTTGAGGGGGTCTGGGTACAGGGGTTCGGGCACTGTTCGCTGGGGCGTCATGTCGGCGTTCGCCGGGTACGGCAGCTGGCCTGAGACCGTGTGGCCGTGCGAGTCGCCATCGTCACGGAGAGCTTCCTGCCGCAGGTGAATGGCGTGACGAACTCGGTTCTCCGCGTGGTGGAGCATCTCCATGCGCGCGGGCACGAGGCGCTCGTCGTGGCACCGGGAACGGCGGGGCCACGGCGCTACCTGCACGCCCCGGTGCGCCGGGTGCGCGCGGTCGACCTGCCGGTGATCAGCTCGCTGCCGATCGGCGTGCCGTCCCCGAAGGTGTACGCCGCGCTGGCGGAGTTCGCGCCGGACGTCGTGCACCTCGCCTCGCCGTTCGTGCTCGGCGCCGCGGGCCTGCGTGCGGCCCGGCGGCTCGGTGTGCCGACGGTGGCCGTGTACCAGACCGACGTCGCCGGGTTCGCCGCCGCCTACGGCCTGCGGCACGGCGCCGGCGCGGCCTGGCGGTGGATCCGCCGGCTGCACGGCCTCGCGGACCGCACGCTCGCCCCCTCGCTCGCGTCCGTGGCGGCGCTGACCGGGCACGGCGTGCCGCGGGTGCACCGGTGGGCGCGCGGCGTGGACGCCGAGCTGTTCGCCCCCTGGCACGCCGACCCGCGGCTGCGCGATCGGCTGGCGCCGCACGGTGAGCTGCTCGCCGGCTACGTGGGGCGGCTCGCGCCGGAGAAGGAGGTGCACCGACTCGCCGCGCTGCACGGCATGCCGGGCGTGCGGGTGGTGGTCGTCGGCGCGGGACCGGCGGAGCCGGCGCTGCGCGGGCTACTGCCGGACGCGGCGTTCCTCGGCTTCCGCACCGGCCGCGAGCTCGCCGCCGCGTACGCGAGCCTCGACGTGTTCGTGCACACCGGTCCACACGAGACGTTCTGCCAGGCCGTCCAGGAGGCGCTCGCGTCCGGCCTGCCGGTCGTGGCGCCTCGCGCGGGCGGCCCGCGCGACCTGGTGACGCACGGCCGGACCGGGTTCCTGCTCGACCCCTACGACGACCGGTTCGCCGCGGGACTCCGGTCCACTGTGGAGCACCTGCGGCCGCGTGCGGTGCGGCGGATGCTCGGCGCGGCGGCGCGCGAGTCGGTGCTGGACCGCACCTGGCCCGCGGTGTGCGACGAGCTGCTCGGCCACTACGAGCAGGTCAGTGCCGCGATACCGGCCGGCTGGTCGTAGGGTCTGGGCATGCCTCGTGCCGGCTTGGACAAGGACCCCCGAGACGTGGCCCGGATGTTCGACGGCGTGGCCAAGGGCTACGACCGGACCAACTCCGTGATGACGCTGGGCTTCGACCGGCGCTGGCGGTGGTCGACCCGAAGAGTCCTCGACGGGAGGCCGGGCGAGCGGATCCTCGACCTCGCCGCCGGCACGGCCGTGTCGACCGTCGAGTACGCCCGGTCCGGCGCGTGGTGCGTGGCCGCGGACTTCTCGCTGGGCATGCTGCACGGCGGCGCGCACCGCGACGTCCCGAAGGTCGCCGCCGACGCCTTCCACCTGCCGTTCGCCGATGGCTCGTTCGATGCGGTGACGGTCAGCTTCGGCCTGCGCAACATGAACGACACGGTCGCCGCGCTGCGGGAGATGTGCCGGGTCGTGCGGCCGGGCGGGCGGCTGGTCGTCTGCGAGGTGTCGCAGCCGGTGTGGCGGCCGATCCGGTGGCTGCACCACAACGTCGTGCTGCGGCTGCTGCCGCGGGTAACCCGGCCGTTCTCCTCGAACAAGGAGGCCTACGCGTACCTGGCGGAGTCCATGCGCGACTGGCATGACCAGGTGACGCTCGCGCGGCTGGTCGCCGAGGCCGGCTGGGACGAGGTCGAGTGGCTGAACCTGACGCTCGGCGTGGTCGCCCTGCACCGTGCGGTCCGGCCGCCGGAGAAGCCGGCCGCGGCCTCGTGACCGGATCGCGAGGACGGCCGGGTCGCCGGGCCGGGCCGTAGAATGGCGGCGAGTTCGTGAACGTTTTCACAAGCCGCCCCTGAGGAGCCGCCGGATGAGCCGACGCAAGGCAACCGAGGACGCCGAGGTCATCGTCGTCGGCGCCGGACCCGCCGGGGCGACCGCGGCGACGTACCTGGCCCGCGCCGGGCTCGACGTGCTACTGCTGGAGAAGAGCACGTTCCCGCGCGAGAAGGTCTGCGGCGATGGCCTCACCCCGCGCGGGGTCAAGCAGCTGATCGACCTGGGCATCGACACCCGCGAGGAGGCCGGCTGGCTGCACAACAGGGGCCTGCGGGTGGTCGGCGGCGGCGTGACGCTGGAGCTGGACTGGCCGGACCTGGCGACCTTCCCGCCGTACGGCGTGGTGCGCACCCGAATGGACTTCGACGAGCTGCTGGCCCGCACCGCGCAGCGGGCCGGCGCCCGGCTGCTCGAGCGCACCACCGTCACGGGCGCGGTGCTCGACGAGCGGACCGGGCGGGTCGAGGGCGTCGCGGCGAAGGTCGGCCCGCAGCGCCAGCCGGTGTCCTACCGCGCGCCGGTCGTGCTGGCCTGCGACGGCGTGTCGGCGCGGCTCGCGCTGTCGGTGGGGCTCGAGAAGATCGAGAGCCGGCCGATGGGGGTCGCGGTGCGGCGGTACTACGCGTCGCCGCGCTCGAAGGACGACTTCCTCGAGTCGCACCTGGAGCTGTGGGACCGCGCCGACCCGGCCGAGCCGAGGCTGCTGCCCGGGTACGGCTGGATCTTCGGCATGGGCGACGGCACGGTCAACGTCGGGCTGGGGATCCTGTCCACGTCGAAGGCGTTCGGGAAGACCGACTACCGCGCGCTGCTGCGGTCCTGGTTGGACGGTACGCCCGAGGAGTGGGGCTTCCGCGAGCACAACGCGGTCGGTCGGGTCGGGGGCGCGGCGCTGCCGATGGGGTTCAACCGGACGCCGCACTACGCGCGCGGGCTGTTGCTGGTCGGTGACGCGGGCGGCATGGTGAACCCGTTCAACGGCGAGGGCATCGGGTACGCGATGGAGTCGGCCCGGCTCGCGGCCGAGTGCGTCGTGCAGGCGCTGGCGCGGCCGGAGGGACCGTCGCGGGAGCGCGCGCTCGCCGGCTACCCGCTGGCGCTCAGGCAGGCGCTGGGCTCGTACTACCGGCTGGGCAACATCTTCAGCCGGCTGATCGGCAACCCGGTGGTGATGCGGACGGCGACGAAGTACGGGCTGCCGCGCACCACGCTGATGAAGCTGGTGCTCAAGCTCCTCGCCGGCCTGTACGACCCGAAGGACGGCGACGCGTTCGACCGCATGATCACCGCGGCCACCCGGATCGCCCCGAGCGTGTGAGGGCTGGTCCGCCTCCCCGGAATCAAACGTGTGGGTTGCGTTCCAGCGGATGGTGCGGATGGGCGGTTGATCGTGGTCGGCTGCGGTCACGGTCCCCTGAGGTTCCGTTGGTCAGCCCGAGCGCTGCGGCGCCTACTAGAGCGGTCCGCAGATGGTGCCCGGCTCGGCGGCCGTGGCGCGGAGCAGGTCGCGCACCAGGTCGAAGTCGATCTGCTCCGGTTTGCGGAAACGTAGGCAGCCCTTGCCCATGTCGTGCCCGGCGAGCCGCTCCTCGAACGCCTTGCGGACATCCGTGCGCAGCACGTAGAAGCTGATGTACTGTCGCTGGCTCGCGAACGCCACCGCACCTTCGCCGGCGCCTCGTTCGTGGACCGGCGAGGGTCTTGGACCGGCCAACGTAACCTCAGGGGACCGTGACGGGAACCAGCCACAATTCGACCTCTTACCAGCACTGTTTGCCGGAACGCAACCCACACTTTGAATTCCGGGGAGGCGGGCTAGTCAGCTCAGGCGCTCGAGGACCATCGCCATGCCCTGGCCGCCGCCCACGCACATCGTCTCCAGGCCGAACTGCTTGTCGTGCCACTGCAGGGAGTTGATGAGCGTCGTGGTGATCCGGGCGCCCGTCATGCCGAACGGGTGGCCCACCGCGATCGCGCCGCCGTTGACGTTCAGCTTCTCCAACGGGATCTCCAGGTCGCGGTAGGACGGGATCACCTGCGCCGCGAACGCCTCGTTGATCTCGACCAGGTCCATGTCGCCGATCGTCATGCCGGCCAGCGCCAGCGCTCGGCGCGACGCCTCGACCGGGCCCAGGCCCATGATCTCCGGCGACAGCGCGGAGACACCGGTCGACACGATGCGCGCGAGCGGGGTGAGTCCGAGCTCGCGGGCCTTCTCGTCCGACATGACCACGAGCGCGGCGGCGCCGTCGTTGAGCGGGCAGCAGTTGCCGGCCGTCACCCGGCCGTTCGGGCGGAACACCGGGTCCAAAGTGGACGTCTTCGCGTACGTCACGCCCGGGCGCGGGCCGTCGTCGGTGTCGACCACGCGGCCGTCGGGCAGCGTCACCGGCGTGATCTCGCGCGCCCAGAAGCCGGACTTGATCGCCTCCTCCGCCAGGTTCTGCGAGCGCACGCCGAAGTGGTCCATGTCCTCACGGGAGACGTTCTTCGCGAGCGCGAGGTTCTCCGCGGTCTGGCCCATCGCGAGGTACACGTCCGGCACCGAGCCGTCCTCGCGCGGGTCGTGCCACTCGGTCGCGCCCTCGGCGGCCGCCGTTGCGGTGCGTGCCTCGGCCTGCTCGAACAGCGGGTTGTGCGTGTCCGGCCAGCTGTCCGAGCTGCCCTTGGCGTACCGCGACACGGCCTCCACGCCGGCGCTGACGAACGCCGAGCCCTCGCCGGCCTTGATCGCGTGGAAGGCCATCCGCGTGGTCTGCAGGCTCGACGAGCAGTACCGGGTGATCGTGCAGCCGGGCAGGTGGTCGTAGCCGAGCTCGACCGCTACCGCGCGGCCCATGTTGAAGCCCTGCTCGCCGCCCGGCAGGCCGCAGCCCAGCATGAGGTCGTCGAGGTCGGTGGGGTCCAGCCCCGGCACCTTGTCCAACGCCGCCCGCACGATCTGCGCGGCGAGGTCGTCCGGCCGGATGTCGACCAGCGATCCCTTGTTGGCCCTCCCGATCGGCGAACGGGCCGCGGACACGATGACCGCCTCTGGCATGGCGCAACTCCTTCGTCAGACGCTCGCTGACCAAGAGGCTACGCGGGAAGCGGCTCCCAGCCCCTGGTCAAGCCGGCAGCATCACACAGCGGTCCCAGCAGCACGCTCGCCGCGAGCTCGTAGCCCGCGCCGTTGGGATGGAACCGGTCGCCGCTGAACAGCTCGTCCGCCCGGTGCCGGAACTCCGGCGACACCAGCGCGGCGAGCGACACCGACCGGACACCGATCCGGTCCAGCTCGCGGCGCTGCGCGCGGGCCAGGGCGAGCCCCCAGTGGGACGCGATCGCGCGCAGCGGCTGCGGGATCGGCGTGATGGCGTCCAGGTCCGGGCAGGTGCCGACGACCACCGTCGTACCCGCCCGCGCCAGTCGCCCGACCTGCGCGGCGAGCAGCTCGGCCGACGTGCCGACGCGCATCCGCGAGGTCACGTCGTTGCCGCCGACGATGACCAGCGCCAGGTCCGGCGGGCTGATCAGCGCGACGTCGACCTGCTCGTCGAGGTCGGAGGTGCGGGAGCCGCTGATCGCGTGCGTGGTCAGCCGGACCGGGCGGTCCGCCTCCTCGGCCAGCCCGCGCGCCAGGTGCACACTGGGCAGCCGGTCCTCGGTCTCCGCGCCGAGGCCCGCGGCGAGGGAGTCGCCGAGCACGGCGAGGGTGAGGGCGTCGTGCGGCTCGTCGGTGACGGGGCCGGTGCCGTCCGGCAGGTACACGCCGTCGGCGTTGAGCGGCAGCCCGGTGGCCTTGCCGATCATCGAGCGAGCCCGCCGCGACTGGCCGTTGAGCAGGCCGTACGCCGCGCCGGACAGTCCGCCGACCGAGCCGGCACCGAGCACCAACGCCCGAACGAGTCGCATCCCAGCCATCGCCACACCTCCTATTAGATGGGACGAGCCCGCACGGTCCCCGGTTCTTTCAATACATCGCTACCGAGGCGTGTCCGGAAGCTCGATCGCAGTGTGTGCCACGTCACTAGGATCGGACTCGAGGTGGGCTCGAGACCGGTGGCCGAACCGCCACGGGACGTGGTACGCGGGCGGCTCGCTAGGCTCGCGCGAGGTGCCGGGGGGTACTCGGGAACAAAGGAGCACACGTGGAGTACGTCGAGCACGTCGTCGATCTGGTGGGCAACACGCCGTTGGTCAAGCTGAACGCGCTGGCCGAGGGCCTGCCGGCCACGGTGCTCGCCAAGGTCGAGTACTTCAACCCCGGCGGCAGCGTGAAGGACCGCATCGCGCTGCGCATGGTCGAGGCGGCCGAGCGCTCCGGTGAGCTCAAACCCGGCGGCACGATCGTGGAGCCGACCTCCGGCAACACCGGCGTCGGCCTGGCCATGGTGGCGCAGCGCAAGGGCTACCGCTGCGTGTTCGTCTGCCCCGACAAGGTCAGCGAGGACAAGCGGAACACGCTCAAGGCCTACGGCGCCGAGGTCGTCGTGTGCCCGACCGCGGTCCCGCCGGAGCACCCGGACTCCTACTACAACGTGTCCGACCGGCTCGTCACCGAGATCGAGAACGCGTGGAAGCCCGACCAGTACTCCAACCCGGCGAACCCGGAGAGCCACTACCACTCGACCGGTCCGGAGCTGTGGCGGCAGACCGAGGGCCGGATCACCCACTTCGTCGCGGGTGTCGGCACCGGCGGCACGATCACCGGCACCGGCCGCTACCTCAAGGAGATCTCCGGCGGCCGGGTCAAGATCGTCGGCGCCGACCCGGAGGGCTCGGTGTACTCCGGCGGCTCCGGCCGGCCGTACCTGGTCGAGGGCGTCGGCGAGGACTTCTGGCCGAAGACCTACGACAAGACGGTCGCCGACGTGATCATCGCGGTGTCCGACGCCGAGTCGTTCGACGTGACCCGCCGGCTCGCCCGCGAGGAGGGGTTGCTGGTCGGCGGTTCCTGCGGGATGGCGGCGGCCGCGGCGATCCGGCTGGCCAAGGACCTCGGCCCGGACGACGTGGTCGTCGTGCTGCTGCCCGACGGCGGCCGCGGCTACCTGTCGAAGGTGTTCAACGACGACTGGATGGCCTCCTACGGATTCCTGCCGCCCGAGCACTCCGGCGCGACGGTCGGCGACGTGCTGCGGCGCAAGGGCTCCGGTGGCGCGATGCCGGCGCTGGTGCACGCGCACCCGAACGAGACGGTGGCCGACGCGGTGGCGATCCTGCGCGAGTTCGGCGTGAGCCAGATGCCGGTGGTCAACGCGGAACCGCCGGTCATGGCGGCCGAGGTCGTCGGCGCGGTCAACGAGCGGGACCTGCTGGACGCGCTGTTCACCGGGAAGGCGGCGCTCGCCGACCGGCTGGAGAACCACATGTCGCCCCCGCTGCCCACCATCGGCGCAGGTGAGCAGGTGAACGCGGCGATGACCGCACTGGCGGCGGCCGACGGCGCACTGGTGCTGCTCGACGGCAAGCCCGCCGGCGTCGTGACGCGCCAGGATCTGCTGGGCTTCCTCGCCGGCCGCTGAGCGGAGCTTGCGGAGCGATCGTTGACGCTGAGCGGAGCTTGCGGAGCGATCGTTGACGCTGAGCGGAGCTTGCGGAGCGAACATCGATACCGAGCAGGTCGGTAAGCAGGTCGCGGCGCTTGGGCCGCTGCCGGCAAACGTGCGCACCATGCACTAGCGTTGGCGCGAACGCAAATCTAGTTGGACTTTTCGAAGGGGTTGGAACCCGATGAGCTCTCCTCAGCCGCCGAACCAACCGTGGCAGGGCGGCCCGCCACCACAGCAGGGGGAAGGTGAGCAAAGCCAGGAGCAGCGTCCCGGCCAGCCGCCACAACAGGACAACCCACACTCGGCGCCCGGTCCGACGCAGGCGATCCACCCCGGTCAGCCCGGGCCCGGTCAGGTCGGCGCCGACGGCGTCGAGCGCACGCAGGCGATCCAGCCCGGGCAGCGCCCCGGTGGCGACGCGACGCAGGTCGTGCCGCCGGCCGGCTACGGGCAGCAGCAGGGCGGTACCGACGCCACACAGATGGTGCCGCCCGGCTCGATGCCGCCCCAGCAGCCGCCGTACGCCCCGCCGCCTGGCGCGGATCCCCAGGGGCCCGGCGGTTTCGGGCAGCACCAGGGTGGTTTCGGCCAGCAGCCGCCACCCGGCTACGGCCCGCCGCCCGGCGGGTTCGGCCAGCAGCCGGGAGGTTTCGGCCAGCAGCAACCGCAGACGCCGCCGCCAGGTTTCGGGCAGCAGCCGCCGCCCGGCTACGGCCCGCCGCCCGGCGGGTTCGCGCAGCAGCAGGGGCTCGGCCGCGGTCCGTCGTTCGGTGGCCAGGGCCAGAACACGCAGATGATCGCGTGGGGCCTCGCCGGTCTCGTGGCCCTGTTCGGTCTGCTGGTCGCGATCATGGCGTTCACGGACTTCGGTGACCTCAGCGACTACTCCAACGAGCTAGAGGGCGCGTCCGACGCGGACCTCGAGGCGGCCGGCCTCCCGTCGCCCGGCACGCTGTGGCTGTGGACGATCGTGGCGCTGATCGGCGCCGCCGGTGCCATCGGCGGCGGTGTGCTGATCTACCTCAAGCACAAGCTGGCCGGCATGGTCACCGCGGGCGCCGGCGGCCTGATGCTGATCGCCGGGATCGCGTACCTCATCGCGATCAGCGACTTCCCGGACGGGGACCTGCCGAACGTGCCGGTCTGGTCGCTCATCGGCGGCATCATCGTCGGGGCGGTGGGCGCGCTCGCGTTCATCCCGCAGACCAAGAAGTTCCTCGGCGGCGAGTCGGTGCTGGGCGGTCCCGGTGGCGGCTTCGGTGGCCCGCCGGCCGGTGGTTTCGGCCAGCCCGGCGGCGGTCAGGCCGGCGGCTTCGGCCAGCCGCCGCAGGGCTTCGGCGGACCGCCCCCGGGTGGCTTCGGCCAGCCGCCTCCGCAGCAGGGTCCCCAGCAGGGCGGCGGTTTCGGCCAGCCCCCGCAGCAGGGTGGCCCGCCGCAGCAGTGGTGAGGTGAGAGCGAACGAGACGCCGGTGGGTCCGCCCGCCGGCGTCTCGCTGTGAACTATTCGCATGCCGCGCGACGTTGAACGTGATGACGGGCGAGATTCGCTTCCCAGATGCTGGGCGCGTCGGTGAGGGGTAATAACCTGTGGCCGTGGCAGACGACAAGGCAGCCGACACGAGCCGGTGGGGTTTCGAGACCAGGGCCATCCACGCAGGTCAGCGGCCCGATCCGCGAACCGGCTCGGTCATCGTGCCGATCTACGCGACGTCCACGTTCGCCCAGGACGGCGTCGGGGGGCTGCGCGAGGGCGGCTACGAGTACTCCCGTACCGCCAACCCGACCCGCAC
Organism: Actinophytocola sp.; assembly: GCF_050699935.1. Taxonomy (NCBI): domain Bacteria; kingdom Bacillati; phylum Actinomycetota; class Actinomycetes; order Pseudonocardiales; family Pseudonocardiaceae; genus Actinophytocola; species Actinophytocola sp. The sequence continues at coordinate 17,361 of NZ_JBOHGB010000069.1, read as the reverse complement.
CGCGCTCGAGGAGTCGCTCGCCTCGCTGGAGGGCGGCCGGCACGGGCTCGCGTTCGCGTCTGGCATGGCCGCGTCCGACGTGGCGCTGCGGGCGCTGACCCGCCCCGGTGACCACGTCATCCTCGGCGGCGACGCGTACGGCGGCACGTTCCGGCTGCTGGACAAGGTCCTCACGAGTTGGGGCGTCGAGTACACGACCGTCGACCTGGCCGACACCGGCGCCGCGCACGCCGCGATCCGGCCGAGCACCAAGGTCATCTGGTGCGAGACGCCGACCAACCCGCTGCTCGGCATCGCCGACATCGCGGCGCTGTCCGACGTGGCCGCGGAGGCCGGCGCGAAGCTGGTCGTGGACAACACGTTCGCCACGCCCTACCTGCAGTCCCCGCTCGGCCTCGGCGCCGACGTCGTGCTGCACTCGACGACCAAGTACCTCGGCGGCCACTCCGACGTCGTCGGCGGTGCGCTCATCACGTCGGACGCCGAGCTGCACGAGCAGTTCGACTTCCTGCGCAACGCGTCCGGCGGCGTGCCCGGCCCGTTCGACGCGTGGCTCACGCTGCGCGGCGCGAAGACGCTGGCGCTGCGGATGGAGCGGCACAGCGACAACGCCGAGCGGGTCGTCGAGGCACTGCTCGGCCACCCGCGGGTAACCAAGGTCTACTACCCGGGCCTGCCCGACCACCCCGGTCACGAGCTGGCCGCCAAGCAGATGCGGCGGTTCGGCGGGATGGTGTCGTTCGCGGTGGCGGGCGGCGAGGAGGCGGCCCTGGAGGTCGCGGGCCGCACGAAGCTGTTCATCCTGGGTGAGTCCCTCGGCGGCGTCGAGTCGCTGATCGAGCACCCGGGCCGGATGACGCACGCCAGCACCACGGGCTCGCCGCTGCAGGTGCCGGGCGACGTGCTGCGGCTGTCCGTCGGCATCGAGGACGGTGCCGACCTGGTGCAGGACCTGCTGGCGGCGCTCGGCTGACGCCGGTCGCTACGGCGCGACCGGGTCGCTGTTGGTCAGCTCGTTGAGCGCGGGCTCGGCCGGCTCCTGCTGCTTGCGTGTCTGCTGGGCGGGCGGCAGCTGGGCGGGGTCGACGCAGCTGCCGACCAGCTCGACCTGCCCGTCGTCGCGCTGGACGTAGCGACCCGGGTCGCCGCAGCCCGCCTGGTGGACGCTGAACACCGCCACCCCGGCCAGCGCCACCGCGGCCAACGACGCTCCCGCAAGCGGGAGCATTCCCGCGACCCGTGACCCGACCGCCATGCCTTTACCCCATCCATACGCCGTCTGCGAACGAGAATACCCGGACCGGAATTCTCGTGTGGATCGCTTGCGAGGGATGCCGTCCGTGCTCGTGTTAGTGGCTTGTTAGCGGCGCCTGCGATCCTTGGCGGCACTGGGGGTGAGGTGCCGTGCCGGTGACGTGGTGGGGGGCGACGTCACCGGCACGTGCCGAACGGACATCCGTCAGAGGTTGCCGCGGCGCGCCTGCTCTCGTTCGATGGCCTCGAACAGCGCCTTGAAGTTGCCCTTGCCGAAGCCGAGCGAGCCGTGCCGCTCGATGAGCTCGTAGAACACGGTCGGCCGGTCGCCGATCGGCTTGGTGAAGATCTGCAGCAGGTAGCCGTCCTCGTCCCGGTCCACCAGGATCCGGTGCTCCTTGAGCGTCTCGATCGGCACCCGCACCTCGCCGATCCGGGCGCGCAGCTCCGGGTCGTCGTAGTACGAGTCGGGCGTGTTCAGGAACTCGACGCCTGCCTCGCGCATCGCGGTGACCGTCGCGATGATGTCGTTCGTGGCGAGGGCGATGTGCTGGCAGCCGGGGCCGCCGTAGAACTCGAGGTACTCGTCGATCTGCGACTTCTTCTGTGCGATCGCCGGCTCGTTGAGCGGGAACTTGACGCGGTGGTTGCCGTTGGACACGACCTTGCTCATCAGCGCGGAGTAGTCGGTGGCGATGTCGTCGCCGACGAACTCCGCCATGTTCACGAAGCCCATGACCCGGTTGTAGAACTCGACCCAGTGGTCCATCCGGCCGAGCTCGACGTTGCCGACGCAGTGGTCGACGGCCTGGAACAGCCGCTTGCGGCGCGGCGTCGGGGACTCCCGGGCCACGTATCCGGGCAGGTAGGGCCCGTTGTAGCGGGAGCGGTCGATCAGCGTGTGGCGGGTCTGGCCGTATGTCGCGATCGCCGCGCGCCGGATCGTGCCGTGCTCGTCCGAGACGTCGTTCGGCTCCTCGAGGACGGTCGCGCCGTGGGCGCGCGCGTGCGCGATGCACCGGTCGACGTCGGCCACCTCGAGCGCGAGGTCGACCACGCCGTCGCCGTGCGTGCGGTGGTGGTCGTGCAGCGGGCTGTCCGGGGCCACGCCGCCGTTGATCACGAAGCGGGCCGAGCCGGACCTGAGCACGAACGACCTGTGGTCGCGGTTGCCGGTCTCCGGACCCGAGTAGGCGACGAGGCGCATGCCGAACGCGGCCTGGTAGAACCACGCGGTCTGGGTCGCGTTGCCGGCGACGAACACCACGGCGTCCATCGCGCGGACGGGGAAGGGATCCTTCGACTCGTCGTAGTCGACGAGCCCGACGAGCTGACGCAGCTGGTCGTAGCTGACCTCGTCGATCTGCCTGTCGATCTGGCGCTCCTGGCCGAGGGTGCCGGTCATCGTGTCCTCCCTGCTGACGTGGCGGTACCCGCAGGATCCGTCCGTCAGGACAGTCTGTGCAACCGACGCTCGCAGCGGTGGGCAATCTGCCTAGGATGTGCGTGCTCGGAGTGCACGGAGTGAGGCATTCTGTGTAGATGAGCGAACTCGTTGACGCACTCGACGCGCTGGACTCACGCCTGCTGCTCCTGCTCTCCGACGAGCCGCGGCTCGGCGTGCTGGAGTGCTCGCGGCGACTGGGCGTGGCGCGCGGGACGATCCAGGCGCGGATGGACCGGCTGGAACGGCGGGGCGTGCTGCGCGGGTTCCCGCCGGACGTCGACCTCGCCGCGATCGGCTACGGGCTCACGGCGTTCGCGGTACTGGAGATCGCGCAGGGCAAGCGGGCCGAGGTCGCCGGGCAGCTGGCCGCCATCGACGAGGTGTGCGAGGTGCACGCGACCACCGGGGAGGGGGACCTCCTGGTCCGGATGGTGGCGCGGTCCAACGCCGACCTGCAGCGGGTCATCGACGACGTGGTCGACGTGCGCTGGGTCCAGCGCACGTCGACCTCGATCGCGTTGTCCACGCCGATCCCGCCGCGGGTGCGTCCGCTGCTGGAACGGGTGGCCGACCCGGACGGTCAGCCGGCGTAAGGCACCGCCTTCACCAGGGTCACCTGCTGCGTGTTGCCGTTCGGCAGCTCGTAGGAACGGGACTCGCCCTCCTTGGCACCCAGCAGTGCCTTGCCCAGGGGTGACTCCGGTGAGTACACCTCGAGCTTGCCCTCGGCCCCCTCCTCGCGGGTGGCGAGTAGGAACCTCTCGGTCTCGTCGTCGCCCTCGTAGCGGATCGTGAGCACCATGCCGGGCTCGGCCAGACCGTCGTCCGGCGGCGCCTCGCCGACCTTGGCGTTGCGCAGTAGCTCCTGCAGGTGCCGGATGCGGGCCTCCGCCTGCCCCTGCTCCTCGCGCGCCGCGTGGTAACCCCCGTTCTCCTTGAGGTCACCTTCCTCCCGGCTCGCGTTGATCTTCGCGGCGATAACCGGGCGATTGTCAACGAGCTCGTCAAGCTCCTGCTTGAGCCGGTTGTAGGCCTCCTGGGTCAACCAGGTCACCTTGGTGTCGCTCACGGTCACCAACTCCTCGCTCATACTTCCGGATCCCGCGGATTCGGGCCGGTAGTTCCCGGGCGGCGGCGAACACCCGGAACGGAAAAACACGGCCCGCCTGGGGCCGTGCAGGTACGCCAGGATATCACGGTCGGCCGAATGGCCCTGTCCGATTTGTCTCCTTTATCTGCGGGACGCCCGCCAGTTCACCCTGATGGCGGCAGGTCCGTGGACAGGTACGGCGGAACCTGATATGAGCAGCCGAACACGTCAGCGGTGACCGGTTCCTCGCTGCTCCTGATGGTGGTCGTGACCCGCGTCGAGGGCGGGCCGGGCGGGACCAGAACCTCCCGGCGGCCGCCCTCGGCACCACTGCGCACGCGCGTCCGCACGATGCACACGGCCGGCCGCTGCGGGGTGTCGCGGGTGATCTCGAAGGTGAAGCGCATGGCGTCGCCGTCGAGGTCGTCGAAGCCGACCTCCTGCGTCTCGATCGGCGCCGTGCCGAGGTTCGTGTAGCCGATCCAGGCGACGGCGCCGCCGAGGAGGAGCGCGCAGGCGCCGAGGATCCAGTACGTCCGCCGCGACGTCCTGCGCGGCCGCTTGCCGTACCGATCCTCCAGCAAGGCTCCGCCAGACGCGGTCACGCTGACCCTCCACCGGAAATGTCGGTCCAGCCGGGAACAATGCACCCGGCCGGCTTGGTTCGAACAACCAGACTGAGTATCCGGCAGGCGCCCGACGTCGCCTGCCCGGGGTGAGCGTCAGGGAGGGACGGGAACATGGCGGAGAAGCTGCGGCTGATGACGGTGCACGCGCATCCGGACGACGAGTCGAGCAAGGGCGCGGCCACCATGGCCAAGTACGTGGCCGAGGGCCACGACGTCATGGTCGTGACCTGCACCGGCGGTGAGCGCGGCGACATCCTCAACCCCGCGATGGAGCGCCCCGAGGTGGTCGCGAACATGAACGAGTACCGCCGCAAGGAGATGGCGCGCGCGGTGGAGATCCTCGGCGTGCGGCACAGCTGGCTGGGCTTCGTCGACTCCGGGCTGCCGCAGGGCGACCCGACGCCGCCGCTGCCGGACGGTTGCTTCGCGCTGGTGCCGATCGAGGAGTCGGCGCCGCCGCTGGTCCGGCTGATGCGCGAGCTGAAGCCGCACGTGGTCATCACCTACGACGAGAACGGCGGCTACCCGCACCCGGACCACATCCGCTGCCACGAGGTGTCGGTCGCGGCGTTCGACGCTGCCGGCGACCCGGACCTGTACCCGGAGACCGGTGACCCGTGGACGCCGCTGAAGCTGTACTACTCCCACGGCTTCTCCCGCACGCGGATGCAGGCCATGCACGACGCGCTGCTGGCGCGCGGCCTGGAGTCGCCGTACACGGAGTGGCTCGAGAAGTGGGACGAGAAGCGCGGCGATGTGGCCGACCGGGTGACGACGCGGATCCAATGTGGGGAATACTTCGAGCAGAGGGACGCCGCGCTGCTGGCCCACGCCACGCAGATCGACCCCAACAGCCGGTGGTTCGCGGTGCCGCTGGAGGTGCAGCGGGACGTGTGGCCGTACGAGGAGTACGAGCTGGTGCGGTCCCTTGTGGACACGACATTACCGGAGGATGACCTGTTCTCCGGGATCAGCGAGAAGGTAACTGCATGACGCTTGCGGGCCCTGACCAGGCCGCCGGCACGGTGGCCCTGGTCGCCCAGCCGACGACGCCGCCGGCGGAGCCGGGTGGGCAGGGCGAGGACTTCGGCAAGTCCTCCCCGGTCGGTCTGCTCGTGCTCCTGCTGTTCTTCGTCGCGGTGGCCTTCCTGGTCCGCTCGATGACCAAGCACCTCAAGCGCGTCCCGCCCAGCTTCGACCCGCCGGAGGCCGGCGAGCGGCCGGAGAAGGAGCCGGACGAGAGGGCCGAGGCCGCGCCGCCGTCGAACGGGGAGCAGGACTCCGCCGACGGTCCGAAGACCTAGGGGGCGCGGCCGCGCGGGCGTCTGAGAGGCTGGAGGCATGGCGAACAGGCTGGCCGACGCGACGAGCCCGTACCTGCTGCAACACTCCGACAACCCGGTCGACTGGTGGCCGTGGTCGGACGAGGCGTTCGCCGAGGCGCGACGCCGCGACGTGCCGATCCTGCTGTCCGTCGGCTACGCGGCGTGCCACTGGTGCCACGTGATGGCGCACGAGTCCTTCGCCGACGACGAGACCGCCGAGCTGATGAACGAGAAGTTCGTCAACATCAAGGTGGACCGGGAGGAGCGGCCCGACGTCGACGCGGTCTACATGACCGCGACGCAGGCGATGACCGGCCAGGGCGGCTGGCCGATGACGTGCTTCCTGACGCCGGACGGCGCGCCGTTCCACTGCGGTACCTACTACCCGCCCGCGCCCCGGCCCGGGATGCCGTCGTTCCGCCAGCTGCTCACCGCGGTCGACGAGGCGTGGACCAACCGGGACTCGGAGGTGCGCGAGGCCGGCACCCGGGTCGTCGACGAGCTGGCGAAGCAGACCGCAGCGCTACCGGAGTCCACTGTGGACGAGGACGTGCTCGAGGGCGCGGCGCTGTCGATGCTGCCCGAGTACGACCGCAAGCACGGCGGCTTCGGCTCCGCGCCGAAGTTCCCGCCGTCGATGGTGCTGGAGTTCCTGCTGCGCCACCACGAGCGCACCGGCTCGGTCGAGGCGCTGTCCATTGTGGAGGGCACGGCGCACGCGATGGCGAGCGGCGGCATCTACGACCAGCTCGACGGCGGCTTCGCGCGGTACAGTGTGGACCCCGCCTGGGTGGTGCCGCACTTCGAGAAGATGTTGTACGACAACGCCTTGCTGCTGCGGCTGTACGCACACCTCACGCTGCGCACGGCCTCGCCGCAGTACCGCGAGGTCGCGTCGCAGACCGCGGAGTTCCTGCTGCGCCGGCTGCGCACCGCCGAGGGCGGCTTCGCCGCGTCGCTCGACGCGGACACCGACGGGGTCGAGGGGCTGACCTACGCATGGACGCCCGAGCAGCTGACCGAGGTGCTGGGTGCCGACGACGGCGAGTGGGCAGCGGACCTGCTCGGCGTGACGGAGTCCGGCACGTTCGAGCACGGCACGTCGACGTTGCGCATGCTGCGTGAGCCCGAGGTGCCGGCGCGGTGGGCGCGGGTGCGTGAGCGGCTGCTGATCGCGCGGGACGCCCGCCCGCAGCCGGGCCTCGACGACAAGGTGGTCACGGCCTGGAACGGCTTGGCGATCGGCGCCCTGGCCTACGCGGGCGCCGCGTTCGGCGTCCCCGACTGGGTCGCGGCCGCGTCCGCCGCGGCGACCCTGGCCACCGACGTACACCTGGTCGACGGCCGGCTGCGCCGGGCCTCGCGCGACGGCGTCGCCGGTACGGCCGCCGGTGTGCTGGAGGACTACGGCTGCCTGGCCGACGGCCTGCTGGCCCTGCACCAGGCCACGGGCGAGCGGCGCTGGCTCGACGCGGCGACCGGCCTGCTGGACACGGCGCTGGCCCACTTCGCGGACTCGTCGGCCGAGGGTGCGTTCCACGACACCGCGGACGACGCCGACGAGCTGGTGTGGCGGCCGTCCGACCCGAGCGACAACGCGAGCCCGTCGGGCGCGTCGGCCACCGCCGGCGCGCTGCTGACGGCGTCGGCGCTGGTGGGCCCGGACCGCGCGAGCGAGTACCGGACGGCGGCCGAGCGGGCGGTGGCGCGCGCGGGGATGCTGGCGTCCCGGGCACCGAGGTTCGCGGGGCACTGGCTGTCGGTGGTGGAGGCGTTGGTGCGGGGCCCGCTGCAGGTCGCCGTCGTCGGGCCGGTCGGGGACTCCCGGCGGGACGCGCTGGTCGACGCGGCCCTGCGGCACGCACCCGGCGGAGCCGTGGTCCTGGCCGGCGCCCCCGACGACGCGCCCCTGCTGGCGGACCGCCCGCTGGTGGACGGGCTGGCCGCGGCCTACGTGTGCCACGGCTACGTGTGCGACCGACCGGTCACGGAGGTCGGCGAACTGGTCATGACCCTGCGCTGACGGCTCGTGCCGCCGGCCGATGACCGGCACGCCGCCGACGTGAACGCGACCAGGCGGAGCTGTCCACAGGCCGCGCCGCCGGCCAGCCAAAACCGTCGGTGACACCCCGTACGCTGGATCTCGGGGGGGGCCGGAGGCCACACCGCCCGCACTCCAGCTGTCATATGGCCAGGTCAGCGCCGTGTTCCCGTCCTGCTCTCCCGTCCTCGAGTTCCGCCACGGGCGAACCTGCTGGCGCTCGCGCGCATCGCGCGTAACCTTGTAATCATGTAAGTCAGCCGATTGGGAGGCTGCCATGTTTGGAAGGTGCGGGGTGGATTTCATGGGGTCGAGAGGGCATCGCTGGGGTCCGGGGCGCGGTTGGGGTGGGCCGCGTGGTCGCGGGCGCGGAGGCTGGCAGCAGGCCGACCTCCCGTCCGCGGACGACGCGTCCGCCTGGTTCTCCGGGCGGCTGCCGGACGGGTGGTTCACCGAGGCGCCGATGGTCGTGGTCGACCGGGAGGAGATCACCGTCGTCGGGCAGCTGCCGCCACTCGAAGGCGAGTTCGCGGACGACGCCGCGCGGGCCGCCGCCGAGTCGGGCCGGATCAGCCGGTTCCGGGAGGAGACGCGCGACGAGCGGATCGAGATCGCGCGCCAGGCCGAGCACCGGTACGGGCGCAAGGTGGCGTGGGGCGCCAAGGTCGGTAGCACCGAGGAGCTGTTCACGACCCTGTCCGTACCGGTGATGACCCGGCTGCGGCAGGAGGAGCGACTCATCCTCGACACACTGGTCGACGCGGGCGTCGCCCGCTCGCGGTCGGAGGCGCTGGCGTGGGCCGTCCGCCTGGTGGGCGAGCACGCGGAGGAGTGGCTCAGCTCCCTCCGCGAGGCCATGTCCAAGGTCGACGACCTCCGCACCCAGGGCCCGGACCTGTAAGCCCAACCGCCGGCGACACGACCCGTGTCGCTGGCGGCCGAATCACGCGTAGATGGCGAGCCAGATCGCGATGTAGTGGGAGAGGGCGGCCAGGACGGTGGCCGCGTGGAAGAACTCGTGGTGGCCGAAGACGCGTGGCCACGGGTTGGGCCAGCGGGTCGCGTAGAAGACCGCGCCCAGGGTGTAGAAGGCGCCGCCCACGAGGAGCAGGACCAGGGCCGCCACGCCCGCGTGGTGCAGCAGGTCCGGCAGCACGAACACGGCCACCCAGCCCAGTGCGATGTAGATCGGCGTGCCCAGCCAGCGGGGCGCGTGCGGCCACAGCAGCTTCAGCGCCACACCCAACAGCGCGCCGCCCCACACCACGCTCAGCACGATGTAGCCCGTCGGCTGGGGCATCGCCAGCAGGGTGAACGGGGTGTACGTCCCGGCGATGAACAGGAAGATCATCGAGTGGTCGAGGCGCTTCATCCACGCCCGCATCCGCAGGCTCACCCACCACCGCCGGTGGTACAGCGCGCTGACGCCGAACAGCCCGAGCACGGTCGCGCCGTACACGGCCGTGGCCCAGCCCGCGGTCGCCGAGACGGTCGCCGCGGACACGGAGATCAGCGTCGCGCCGGTGGCGACCGACGCCAGGAACGACCAGTAGTGGAGTACGCCGCGCAGACGCGGTTTGTAGTGCTGGGGCGGCGGGGGCTTCAGCGTCGCGGCGGGCACGGGTTCAGGCTACGGGACCGTAAGTTTGGTCGCAGGCGAGACGTGAACGGCCTCACGACCAGCCGACGACCTCCCGGTGCTCGACCGCGAGGCAGCGGTCCATCACCACGTCCAGCCCGCCCTCGGCGGCGATCGCGGCGCCCTCCTCGCTGAGCACGCCCAGCTGCAGCCACAGTGCGCCGGCCCCGATGGCGACCGCGTCGCGGGCGATCGCGGGTACGTGCTCCGGGCGCCGGAACACGTCCACGATGTCCACCGGCTCCGGCACGTCGGCGAGCGACGCGTACACCGGCAGACCCTCCCATGCGGACAGTCTCGGGTTGACCGGCAGGATCCGCAGGCCCGACCGGCGCAGGTAGCGCGCGACACCGTGGCTCGGCCGGCCGGGATCCGCGGAGAGCCCGACGACCCCGATCGTGCGCGCCTCCCGCACGAGCCGCTCGATCACCGAGAGGTCCTGCCACCGCGGATCGATGTCGGTTCGCCGCATGCTTCCAGTGTGCCCCTCCCGCTCGGGGGCGGCGTACCCTGCGAGGACGTGACATCCGTCTGGCGGAGATTCCGCAGGAAAGCCTCGAAACTCGTCTACGGCCTGTACGACAGGCGGCTCATCAAGCAGGCCGCCGGGCGCCGTCCCCGCCACGTCGGGGTCGTGCTCGACGGCAACAGACGGTGGGCCCGCGAGGCCGGGTTCACCGACGTCGCCGACGGCTACGTCGCGGGTGCGCGGCGCATCGCCGAGCTGCTGAGCTGGTGCCGCGAGGCCCACGTCGACGTGGTCACCCTGTGGCTGCTCTCCACGGACAACGTGATGCGCCCACGGGAGGAGCTCGGGCCGCTCCTCAAGGTCATCGAGGGCGTCGTCGACGAGCTCGCCGATGACGGCAACCCCTGGCGGCTGCGGATCATCGGGGCACTGGACGTGCTCCCGGACGAGACCGCGACGCGGGTCGTCGCCGCGGCGCGGCGTACGGAGAGCCGGGGCGGGATGGAGGTCAACATCGCGGTCGGTTACGGCGGTCGCCGGGAGATCGCGGACGCCGTGCGCAAGCTGCTCCAGCAGCACGCCGAGGAGGGCACGACCATCGAGGAGCTGGTCGAGGTCCTCGATGTCGACCACATCGCCGAGCACCTGTACACCTCGGGCCAGCCGGATCCGGACCTCGTCATCCGGACCTCCGGCGAGCAGCGGCTGTCCGGGTTCCTGCTCTGGCAGTCCGCGCATTCCGAGTTCTGGTTCTGCGAGGCGTACTGGCCCGATTTCCGGCGTACCGACTTCCTGCGGGCGCTGCGCGACTACGCGATTCGGCACCGCCGTTTCGGATCCTGAGAAAAGCACGAACGACGAGGGTTCGGAAATGCAATTCCGAGCCCTCGTCGTTCGTCAGGGCGGGTTCAGCCGGCGTTGGCGAACGAGGTCGCGATCAGCGCCGGGGTCGTGGCGATGCCCGTGTAGGCGCCGGCGACCAGGGCCGCGGCACCGGTGCCGAGGGCCCCGCCGCCGAGGATGAAGGTGTTGTAGGCGTCCCCGAACGTCGGGGTCGTGCCCTCCTCCACCAGGATGCCCGGCAGGTCCGCATCGTCGATCGGGTTCGCGGTGGCGATCGCCGGGGCGGCGATCATCGACATCCCGATGGCGGCAGCGGCGACCACGCCAACCTTCTTCAGCACGTTTCCATCTCCTTCAACAATGGGGGTTTCGGGAAACTTCACGGGGTCCGTTGCTTGCACTCCGTCGCGACCAACCTACTCGGAAACGAATCAGTTCGCGTTGTCCAATACTCCATCGTGTTACAGATTTCTTCATTTTCACCACTTCTGGTTTCCCAGATGATTAGCCGATTCTTTTCAGTGATCATCGCGGGGGCGCCTGGTGGCGTGCCATGCCTGGTCAGCGGGCTGAGCGGGCCGCGAGCGGCCGGTCTGGTCGCCCGTCCGACGGATACCCCAGGCCACTAACGATGATCACTCCGTGTAGCCGTGGTTGGCATCTGCACGTGCGGTCACGAAACGAAAATCACCTGCGTGGCTGCCTGTCGGGTAACCGCGACCGCGGGTAGCGTCCGAAGTGACGGGTCGTGCCCCACGCGGCCCGTTCCGGGAGGCCCAGGTCGTGATGGCGACGATCGAGAGGGCCGGCACCCGGCCCTCGTGGGCGACGCGGCCGGCGTCGAGGAGGTTCTCGACGCTGACCTGATCGCCCAGCCTGGGCGGGTGCCTGGCCCTACGAGCAGCGGACGTGGGTGTCGCGTTCGCCTGGGAGTTGCCGTGACCGCATCGCGTTCCTCTGGAGGCCCGGGTGACCAGCGCCGTACCTACGTTCTCGACACGTCCGTGCTGCTCTCCGACCCGTGGGCGGTGACCCGGTTCGCCGAGCACGCGGTCGTCCTCCCGCTCGTCGTGATCGGTGAGCTCGAGGGCAAGCGGCACCACTCCGAACTCGGCTGGTTCGCCAGGGAGGCTCTCCGACTGCTCGACGACCTGCGACAACGGCACGGCCGGCTGGACAAGCCGATCCCCATCGGCACGGCCGGCGGCTCGCTGCACGTGGAGCTGAACCACTCCGACCCGGGCGTGCTCCCGCCCGGCTTCCGGACCGACTCCAACGACGCCCGGATCCTCGCCTGCGCGCTCAACCTCGCCGCCGACGCGGCGGGCGTCACGCTGGTCACCAAGGACATCCCACTGCGCGTCCGGGCGGCGGCGGTCGGCCTGGACGCCGACGAGTACCGCGCCCAGGAGGTCACCCCGTCCGGCTGGACCGGGATGGCCGACGTCGAGGTGCCGGCCGAGGCACTGGACGGCCTGTACCGCGACGGTGAGATCGACCTCGCCGGGTACGGCGGCGAGGGGTCCGCGGCGACCGCCGCCGACTACCCGTGCAACACCGGCCTGCGGCTGATCGCACCCTCGGCGAGCGCGCTCGGCCGGGTCACCAAGGACAAGCAGGTCCGGCTCGTGCGCGGCGACCGCGAGGCGTTCGGCCTGCACGGCCGCTCCGCCGAGCAGCGGATCGCGCTCGACCTGCTGCTCGACCAGGAGGTCGGCATCGTCTCGCTGGGCGGCCGGGCCGGCACCGGCAAGTCCGCGCTCGCCCTGTGCGCCGGCCTCGAGGCGGTCATGGAGCGCGGGCTGCATCGCAAGGTCGTGGTCTTCCGGCCGGTCTACGCGGTCGGCGGCCAGGAGATCGGCTACCTGCCCGGCTCGGAGAGCGAGAAGATGCAGCCGTGGGCGCAGGCGGTCTTCGACACGCTCGGCGCGCTGGTCAGCAGGGCCGTGATCGAGGAGGTGCTCGACCGCGGCATGCTCGAGGTGCTCCCGCTGACCCACATCCGCGGCCGCTCGCTGCACGACTCGTTCGTGATCGTCGACGAGGCGCAGTCGCTGGAGCGCAACGTGCTGCTGACCGTGCTGTCCCGGCTGGGCACCGGGTCGCGGGTGGTGCTCACCCACGACGTGGCGCAGCGGGACAACCTGAGGGTGGGCCGGCACGACGGCATCGCGGCGGTGATCGAGAAACTCAAGGGTCACCCGCTGTTCGCGCACGTCACGCTGACCCGCTCGGAGCGCTCGCCGATCGCGGCGCTCGTCACCGAGATGCTGGAGGACCACGCATCCTGAGGCCGGAGTAGGGGTAGCCCCCGGGTCATTTCGGGTGTTTCCCGGATGGTTCGGGGGCCCCTCCACACGAGACGGTTTACCCCGTGACCGATCTCGTGCTGACCCGGAACCGGACGGCCGCGCGCCTTCCGGCCGCGACCGCGCCGCGACCGTCGACCTTCGCCGCCCGGCTCGGCCTCGCCGGCATCGTCTGCTCGCTGCTGTTCATGGCGCAGGTGACCGCCGTCGCGTGGCCGCGGATGAGCGTGCTGGACACGACGATGTCCGACTACGTGTTCGTCCCGGGCGTCGGCTGGATGTTCGGCGCCGCCGTGCTGTGCATGTGCGTGGCCGGCCTCGGCGCGATGGTCGGCCTGGCCGCGATTCGCTTGCTCGGCACGGGTTCGCTGCGGCTGGCGCTGTCGCTCGCGGTGCTCGCCTCGCTGCTCGCGGCGATCTTCCCGACGGACCTCGGCGAGTCGTTGTCGACCTCCGCGCAGATCCACCGGTACGCGGCCGGGGTGGTGTTCTTCTGCGTGCCGATCGCGGCGTTCCTGCTGGCACGCCTGCTCGTCGACGTGGGCTACCTCGCCTCGTACCGGAAGTGGTTGTCCGCCAACGCGATCGTCACCTCGATACTGGTCGTCGTGTTCATCGGCAGCCACTTCAACGTGATGCCGGAGTTCATGCGGGAGCTCAACGGGCTGTTCCAGCGGCTGCTGTACGTGCTGGAGCTGGGCCTGTTCGGGCAGATCGTGGTGCTGCCGCTGCGGTTTCGGCTACCAGCCGATCGGTAGCGGCGCGCCCTCGGCGAACCCGGACGCGGACTGGACGCCCACGACCGCCCTGTCGTGGAACTCCTCCAACGTCCGGGCGCCGGTGTAGGTGCACGCCGAGCGCACGCCCGAGCAGATCGAGTCGAGCAGGTCCTCCACGCTCGGGGCAGCCGGGTTCAGCCGCATCCGCGAGGTGGAGATGCCCTCCTCGAACAGCGCCTTGCGGGCCCGGTCGAACGCGCCGTCGCCGCGGGTGCGGGCGGTGACCGCGCGCTTGGAGGCCATGCCGAACGACTCCTTGTACGGCTGGCCCTGCTCGTCGCGCTGTAGGTCGCCGGGCGACTCGTAGGTGCCGGCGAACCAGGAGCCGACCATCACGCTGGACGCGCCGGCGGCGAGCGCGAGCGCCACGTCGCGCGGGTGCCGGACGCCGCCGTCGGCCCACACCCGCCGGCCGAGCTCGCGGGCCGCGTGGGCGCACTCGAGCACGGAGGAGAACTGCGGCCGGCCGACGCCGGTCATCATCCGGGTCGTGCACATGGCGCCCGGCCCGACGCCGACCTTGACCACGTCCGCGCCGGCCTCCACCAGGTCACGCACGCCCTCGGCGGTGACCACGTTGCCGGCCACCACCGGCACACCCGGATCCGTCGAGCGGACGGCCTTGAGCGCGGCGAGCATCTTCTCCTGGTGGCCGTGTGCGGTGTCCACGACGAGCGTGTCGATGTCGGCCTCGAGCAGGGCCGTGGCCTTGGCGGCCACGTCGCCGTTGACCCCGATGGCGGCCGCGACCCGCAGCCTCCCGCGCGCGTCGACGGCCGGCCGGTACAACTCGGCACGCAGCGCGCCGACCTCGGTGAGCACGCCGGCGAGCCGGCCGGCCTCGTCGACGCCGAGCGCGATGCGGGCGGTGCGGCCGTGCAGCCGGTCGAAGACCTCGCGCGGCGGTGTGGCCATCGGCATGGTGACCAGCTCGCGCTCCGCGACCTCGCCGACCCGGGTGAACCGGTCGACCCCCGCGCAGGCGTCCTCGTCGACGACGCCGACCGGCCGTCCGCCCTGGTCGACCACGACGACCGCCCCGTGTGCGCGCTTGGGCAGCAGGTTCAGCGCGTCGGCCACGGCGTCGCCCGGGGTGAGCACGAGCGGGGTGTCCCAGACGGTGTGCCGGGACTTCACCCAGGTGACGATGCCGGCCACCACGGCGGGGTCGACGTCCTGCGGCAGCACGACGAGCCCGCCGCGGCGGGCCATCGTCTCGGCCATCCGGCGGCCGGCGACCGCGGTCATGTTGGCCACCACGACCGGGATCGTCGCACCCGTACCGTCCGATGTGGACAGGTCGACGTCGAACCGGGACTCGACCGACGAGCGGTTCGGCACCAGGAAGACGTCGTCGTAGGTCAGGTCGTGGGCCGGTGTGTCGTTGAGAAATCGCACGTTACGAGCCTAGGCGCCGCCGCCCGGGAGCATGCTCCGGACAGTGTCGATGGTGTCGGCCTCGGGCGGCCCCTTGTCCGGCCGGTAACGGACCACGCGGGCGAAGCGCAGGGCGACACCCCCGGCGTAGCGCGAGCTGACCTGCACACCGTCGAGCGCGATCTCGACGACGAGGTGCGGGCGGAGGTGGACGGCCCAGTCGCTGCGGTGGTCCTCGTACTTCGGGAACTCCGCCGTCTGCCAGGCCAGCAGCTCGTCGGTGAGGCCCTTGAAGGTCTTGCCGACCATGACCGGCGGGCCGCCGTCGGGGTCGCGGGCGCCGAGGTGGAGGTTGGACAGGTAGCCGGTGCGCCGGCCGTGCCCCCACTCCGCGGCCAGGACGACCAGGTCCAGCGTGTGCACGGGCTTGACCTTGCGCCACGCCTTGCCCCGCCGGCCGGCCTGGTAGGTGGAGTCGAGGTCCTTGACGACGACGCCCTCGTGCCCCGCCTCGAGCGCGGCCGACAGCACGTCCTCGGCCTCCTCCGGCGTGGGTTCCAGTCGGCCCGGGATGACCAGGGTGTGGCCGACCGCCTTGTGCAGGGCCACGTTGCGCTCGCGGAGCGGGGCGTCGACGAGGTCGGTGCCGTCGAGGTGGACGCAGTCGAAGAAGTACGGGTGCAGCAGCAGCTCGCGCTCACTGGTGGCGCCGAAGCGGCTCATCGTCTCCTGGAACGGGCGCGGCCGGCCGTCGTCCCTGAGCGCGAGCGTCTCGCCGTCGAGGACCGTGCGGCTCGCCGGCAGCGCGCGGACCAGCTCGACCAGCTCGGGGACCGATCTCGTGATCTCGCGCAGCGTGCGGGTGTAGATGTGCACGTCGTCGCCGTTCTTGTGCACCTGGATGCGCGCGCCGTCGAGCTTGTACTCGACCACCACCGCGCCGGTCAGCGCCTCCGTGAGCGACTCGCCAGGGGAGGCGAGCATGGGCCGGAGCGGCCGGCCGAGCTCCAGCCCGAACTCGCCCAGCGCCGCCTCGCCGCCGCGCAGCGCGGCCTCGGCCGTGGCCGGCAGTCGGCCGGAAAGCATGAACGCCCGGCGCACGGCCTCCTTGCCGACGCCCGCCGCGGCGGCGATCGCGTCGAGCATGACGCCCTCGAGCGCGCCCTGGCGCAGCTCGCCGGTGAGCAGGTGCAGCAGGAACCGCTGCTCCTGGATGGTGCCCGCGCCGAACAGGGCCTTCAGCAGCTCCGAGCGCCGCTGCGCGGACCCCTTCCCGCTGGTCGCCGCCACGTCGTCGAAGGCCCGGTCGACGCCCTCGACCGTCAGTGACGGCTCGGCTGCGGGCGGTACGTCGAGGTCGACCAGGGTCCGCCACCCCGCGCCGATACGGCCCTGCCGCGGTGTGCCGGCCAGGAACCCGACGACCGTGCCGATGTGCGGGCCGGCCCGCCGCAGGAGCCCCGCGAGCGCCTCGACCTTGGCCAGCCGCGACCGGGTGGCCGACACGGCGGCGGAGGTCTGAACGACGTCGACGAGCAGCACGGGCCCCATCATGCCTCGAGCCACCGACATTTTCGCGTGCTTGACCCTCACCATGGGGGAGGCCGCAACGTGGCGGATGTCCATCCCGAGGAGGTGTGCGGTGTCGCTGACCATCGGCACGTTCGCCAGGGCGTCTCGGCTCTCGCCGAAGGCGCTGCGGCTCTACGACGAGCTGGGGCTGCTGCGCCCGGCCCGGGTCGACCCGGTGAGCGGATACCGGCTCTACGAGCCCGAGCAGTTGGAGCGGGCCCGGCTGGTGGCGTGGCTGCGGCGGCTCGGCATGCCGCTCGCGCGGATCAGGGAGGTCTGCGACCTGCCGGCCACCGAGGCCGCGGCGGCCGTCGCCGGGTACTGGCGCCAGGTGGAGGCGCAGACCGCGGCCCGGCGGGACCTCGCCGCCTTCCTCGTCGACCATCTGTCCAGAAAGGACACCCCAATGCCCGACACACCGCCCCCGCTCGCCATTCGCTACGCCGTGCGGACCGATCGCGGCCTGGTCCGCGACACCAACCAGGACCGGGCCTACGCCGGGCAGCGCGTGCTCGCCGTCGCCGACGGGTACGGGTCCGGCGGCGCCGGCGCGGCGGCCAGCGAGGCCGCCATCGAGGCGCTGCGCC
>NZ_JBOHGB010000068.1:0-35972 GCF_050699935.1 Actinophytocola sp. | reverse complement strand
GTCCGGCAGGTGGCGGCGGGCGAGGTGGCGTTCGGGCCGGGCCTGCTGGCCGGCGTGCTCGACCGGCTCACCGGCCGCCGCGGCGGCACCCCGCTCACCGCGCGGGAGCAGGAGACCCTCGTGCTGCTGGCGGGCGGGGCCAGCACCGAGGAGGTCGGCGAGCGGCTGGGCGTCACCCGCAACACGGTCCGCAACCACGTCCAGCGGATCCTCGACAAGCTCGGCGCGCGCTCCAAGCTCGAGGCCGTCGCCATCGCGCGGCGGGAGGGCCTGCTCGACTGATGCGTATGCACTAGCCGGGCTGAGCCTGCTGCGTCTCGCCAGCCGGCCGGGGGTGGCGGAGAGTGCGCTCGTGGATGCACAGGCGATGACGCAGATCGAGGTCCGCCTTCCGGAGAACCACCGCAGCGCCGCTCTGGCGCGCGAGTTCACCCGCAAGACGCTGACCAGGTGGGGGCACCACTGCTGGCAGGACGCGGCTCAGGTGGTCTCCGAGTTGGTGAGCAACGTCCTCCTGCACGGGCACGGGCAGCCGGTGGTACGCCTGAGCGCCGTGCACGATGGCATCCGCGTCGAGGTCGCCGACGACAGCCCACTGCCGCCGACCGCGGCGAGCGACACCGGCGGCCTGGGCATGCGCCTCGTCGAACGGATGTCGACCGCGTGGGGTGTGTCGAAGCTGGACCGGGGCAAGGTCGTCTGGTGCGAGCTTCCCGCGGTCCCCAACCCGTTGCCGGCCTGACCAGGGGCCACGCGATGCCCGCGGTCCGCATCGGGCACAGTGACAACATGTCCGAGTCAGCGCCACCGCCAGCAGATGCCGACTTCCGGCTGCTGGTGCAAGAGGTGGTCGACTACGCGATCTTCATGCTCGACCCCGAGGGCCACGTGGTCAGCTGGAACGCCGGCGCCGAACGCATCAAGGGCTACCAACCCGACGAGATCATCGGCAAACACTTCTCGATCTTCTACACCGACGAGGACATCGCCACCGGCAAACCCGCCCGAGAACTCGAAACCGCCATCAACGCCGGACGACTCGAAGACGAAGGCTGGCGCATCCGCAAAGACGGCACCCCCTTCTGGGCCAACGTCGTCATCACCGCCCTCCACGACGAACACGGCCACCTCCGCGGCTTCGGCAAGGTCACCCGCGACCTCACCGAACGCCGGACCGTGCAGCAGGCCCTCGCCGAGCGGCGTCGGCTGCTGGGCCACCTCGTGCGCGCCCAGGAGCTCGAGCGCCGCCGGATCGCGTGGGACGTGCACGACGACTCCATCCAGTCGATGGTCGCGGTCGGCATGCGGCTGCAGCTGATCGCGAAACGCCTGCCCGAGGAGCACCGCGCGACGCTGAACCGGCTCGACGAGGCGGTGCGCGGCACGATCACCCGGCTGCGCACGCTCGTGTTCCAGCTGCGCCCGACCGCGATCGACCGGCACGGCCTGGTCTCCGCCCTCAACGACTACCTGCGCGACGTGGTCGCCGGGTGGGGCGTGGTCCCCACGCTGCACCGCGAGGAGCTGACCCAGGAGCCGCCGACCGAGAGCGCCATCACGATCTTCCGGATCTGTCAGGAGGCGCTCACCAACGTGCACAAGCACGCCCGGGCCGCCACGGTCGGCGTCTACTTGTCCACTGTGGACAACGGCACGCTGGTCCGGGTCGTCGACGACGGCGTGGGGTACGGCCCGGCGAAGACCGGGCCCGAGCCGCTCGAGCATTTCGGACTGATCGAGATGCGCGAGCGCGCCGAGACCGCGGGCGGCTGGTGGACGATCTCCGGCACGCCCGGGGAAGGCACGACCGTGGAGTTCTGGCTGCCCAACCCGGCTTGCACACCGGACGTGCCGGCATGAGCACCCGATCGGAACTGTTGCGCGTGCTCATCTCCGACGACGACCCGATGATCCGCGACGCCCTGCGCGAGGTGCTGGAGGCGGAGCCGGACATCGCCGTGGTCGGCACGGCGAGCGACGCGGACGAGGCCGTCGCGCTCGCCGAGCGGCACTCCCCCGAGGTCGTCGTGCTCGACGTGCGGATGCCCGGGGGCGGCGGTCCGCGGGCCGCACGGCGGATCCTGGCGCACGCGCCGCGGACCCGGATCCTGGCGTTCTCGGCGTACGACGACTCGGGCACGGTGGCGGAGATGATGAGCGCCGGGATCGTCGAGTACCTGCTGAAGGGCGCGCCCAACACGGAGATCGTCGCCGCGGTCCGGCGGGCCGGCACGCACTAGTGTCCCCGCGGGAGGGGTCCCGGGCGCGTCGTGATCTTCTGTCCACATGACACGACGCGCGGCGGCGCTCCTGCTGACCGCCGTCCTCGTGGTGCCGGCGTGCACCACGAGGACGGGCGGTGCGGCCCCGGCCACTTCCGGAACGGCCTCGTCCCCGACCACCACGACGACGTCGGCCACCACGGCCCCACCGGCGCCGACGGCCGCCGCGGACGGCGGCAACGTGGCCGCCTGCCGGGACGGTGCCTGCGAGGTACGGCTGACCGGCCGCACGGTGATCCCGGTGGCCCCGGCGGCCGGGATCACCGAGTTGGCTGTCGAGTCGATCACGGGCGACGAGGTCAGCACCGCGCTCACGTTGGCGGGCAATACCTTCGACATGAACTGCGAGGGCGACGAGCGTTGCCAGACCTCGTTCGTCGGCACCACTCCCCCGGTCGGGTTCGTGGTTGCCCATCCGGGCGCCCGCGTGACGATCAACCGGCTCGTCGTGGAGATCCCGGCCGCCGCGGACGGCACCGCGATCCTGCGCCTGTCGAGGAGGTAAGCGGTCAGCCGTCCCGCTCGGCCAGCGCCAGCCGCTCCATCGCCTCCGCCATGTCCGCGTCCGTGGGGGCGTCGTCCTGGGTGAGCCGCCGGCGCCAGTAGCCGGCGAACTCGATCGCGCGCTTCGGCACGCCCCGCTCCGACACCAGGTGGCGGCGCAGCGCGCGCACCGTGCCGGCCTCACCGGCCAGCCAGGCCGAGACCGCGCCCCGCGGGAACGTCAGCGCGCGCACCGCGTCGAGCAGCGACTCGCCGGCCGACCGGGGCAGCCAGCGCACGTCCGTTGCGTCCGGAGTGGACAGTGGCTGCTCCTCGTCCGGGTCGGCGACCTCCAGGAGGACGACGGCCCGCGCGGCCGGCGGCAGCGACTCCAGCAGCGAGCCGATCGCCGGCACGGCCGTCTCGTCGCCGGCGAACAGGTACCAGTCGCCGGGCCGCAGCGGCTTGCGGTAGATCTCCGACGGCCCGTAGCGGCCCAGCACCTGGCCCGGCGCGGCGGTCCGCGCCCAGCGCACCGCCGGGCCCGCGTCGCCGTGCAGGACGAAGTCGACGTCGATCTCGCCGCGGGCGGGGTCGTGCGCGCGGACGGTGAAGCTGCGCATCCACGGCCGCGACTCCTCGGGGATCGCCAGGAACGCCTGGTACCACCGCATCTCGTCGCCTGCCGCCGGCGGCAGGCGCAGCGCCCCGGCCCTCGGGAAACACAGCTTCACCTGCTGGTCCGGCCAGGCCACGAACCCGTCCGGCGCCGCGAAGCTCACCCGCACCATCCGGGGTGTGCGGGCACGAACCCGGGTCACGGTCAGGGAACCGACGAGCTCCATGTCCAACGCAGTCTCCTTAGGGTGTAAAGTGAGCATACTTTACACCCTAAGGAGTTACCAGTGGTTGTCTTCGCCGCACAGGGCGACGCTCGACGGTCGCTGGCGCTGCTGTGGCGCGCGCGGCTGGACGAGTCCGCCGGCGAGCCGCGGCCAGGCCCGAGGCAGGCGCTGACCGTGGACGAGATCGTCGAGGCGGCGATCGAGGTGGCCGACACCGAGGGCATGGCGGCGCTGTCGATGCGGGCTGTCGGCCAGCGGCTGGGGCGGACCGGGATGGCGCTGTACACCTACGTGCCGAGCAAGAGCGAGCTGGTCGACCTGATGTACGACCAGGCGCACGCCGGGCTGCCCGAGTCGTACCCGCTGGCCGAGGGCTGGCGCGCGGCGGTGGTCTCGTGGGCCCGTGACCTGTGGCGGTGCTACCAGCGGCACCCGTGGGCGCTGCAGGTGTCGCAGGTGCGGCCGGTGCTGGGTCCCCACGAGTACGCCGTGGTGGAGGCGGTGACCCGGATCCTGTTCGAGACGGGCCTGCCCGCGCGGCTGCTGACGCGCGTGGTCGGCTCCCTGTCCCACTTCGTCCGCGGCGCCGCGGCCACGATCGCGGAGGCCGGCCAGGCGGTCACCGACACCGGAATGTCCAATGAGGACTGGTGGGCCACGCGCTCGGCGCTGCTGCTCGAGCTGGCCCCCGACTTCGCGGAGCGGTACCCGATGATCGCCCGCCTGGGCACCGAGGACACCTTCGAGTGGGACGAGTCGCGGCCGTACCTGGAACAGCAGGCCAGCGAGACCTTCGAGGTAGGCCTGTCCGTCATCCTGGACGGCGTCGAGGCGGCCATCACCCGCCAGAAGCCCGCCGGGTGAGGAGGGGTCGCGACACCAGGCCGGTGCCCGCGGGGTGGCCGCAGCACCAGGTCGTGGAACTGGGTCGCCGCCGGCGCCGCCTCGGTCAGCCGCCGGGCGTGCGTCACGTCGCGCCCGCGCAGCGACGTGGCGCAGTGGATCACCGTGTCCACTCCGGACTACGCGTCGGCCGGGCCCGCGCCGGTCGCCAGGTCGCCGACCACCCGCCCAGCGCCCGGGCGCCTGCTCCGCCGAGCCGCCCACATCCATCAGCCTCGCATACGCATGAGCGCGCGCCGACCGGGTAGCCGAACGGTGACCATCCAGCCAGAGAGGAGGCACGGTGACCACCACCGAAACCGGCCAGGTGACCGGCACCAAGGACAAGGACTACAACATCATCTGGTTCGTCGAGCAGTGTCTGAGCAACGCGCTGCGCATGGAGGTCTACGCGCAGGACGCGGATCGCGCCGGCGACACCGAGCTCGCCGAGTTCTTCCGCCGCGCCAAGGGCGAGAGCCGCAAGGGCGCCGAGCAGGGCAAGGCGTTGCTGGTCAGCCGGCTGTCCGGCTGACGACGCCCGCCCGCACGCACCCGGTGGCGCGCCCGTGCCCCGGGCGCGCCGCCGTGCACCCCGCGGCAGCGGACCTGGCGTTGGACACGAGTGGATCACGGGAGCCAGACATGAACGTCCGTCGACTGATCACGAGCTGGCCGGCGTACCGCCAGCTCACCGGGGAGGACCGTTGCCTCGACCGAGGATCCCCCGTACATGGTGATCCCCAACGCGTCCGGCGGCCATGGTGACGCGAACCCGAACGAACATCGTGGACACGCTGCTGGACCGGTTGATCGTGCCGGGCAACTCGCGGATCGGCTACCGGGTGCGCCGGCACCGTGGGGACTGGCCGGCCGACCCGCCGCCCGGGTCGCCGGAGGGCACGGACGCACTGGTCACCGGCGCGGGAACCGGGCTCGGCACGGCGACCGCCACCGGGCTCGCCCGGCTCGGCGCACGCGTGCACCTGCTCGGCCGGCGGCCAGACCGCCTCGAGCACGCCCGCGCGCGGATCGGCGAGCGGGTTCCCGGGGCGGCGCTCTAGGTCGAGCAATGCGACGTGTCCGTGCTCGCCGGGGTGCGCGAGTCCGCCGACGACTGCCGCGCCCGCGTGCCCGCGCCGCGGGTGCTGGTGCTGGTGCTGGTGCTGGTGCACAACGCGGGCGTGCTGGTCGACGAGCGCGCCAGGTGATCTTCGTTTCGTCGAGCGGGATGTACGGCCGGCGGCTGCACGGCGATGAGCCGCAGTACCTCCGGGGCACCTACCGCGGGCTCACCGCGTGCGCGCGGACGAAGCGGATGCAGGTCGTGCTCGCCGAGGAGTGGGCGAGGGCCTGGCGGGCGACGGGATCGTCGTGCACGCCACGCATCCGGGCTGGGCGCAGACCCCGGGTCTGAACGACGGGCTGCCCAGGTCCGCGCCGTCACGAGGCCGGTGCTGCGCACGGCGGACGAGGGCGTGGTCCCCGACCGTGTGGCTCGCGGCCGCGACGGAGCCGTTGCGCCGCACGGGTCTGTTCTGGCACGACCGCGCGCCACGGCCGACACACCGAGCACTATGCAAAACAAGCCCGCAGCGCGCCAGCTGTGGCGGGCGTGCGAGCGGCTCACGGCCCATTCCCCGGGCGGTTGAGCGGAGTCCGAACCCGCCCGTCCCAGATGGAGCCGCGTCATCGTGGGCGCGACGGAACCCGGGCTCTGCCCATGCGTCTGAGTAGACAAATCAGGTGTTGTGAGGCCATACGGGGGTATATCCCTCTGTGACAGAGGAGTTTGGGCCATGACTGTTCACGCTCGACGGCTCGCCCGGCAGTGCCGCGAAAGGCTGGCGGCGCAGGAGGCGGTACCGGTTGCCAAGCAACCCGAGCAGCGGCACGCCGCCGCCGAGGCGTCCTGGGGGAACACCACGGACGCGCGGCGGCCCGCGACCGGTGGGGCCACGATCTGAGCACGTTCTTGAGAAGCTGGAACGAACTGCTCACCGATCAGCGCAACGCGAAGGTGGGTATTTCGCATGAGGATCGCGATGGTTTCCGGGCATGCGAGCCCGCTGGGGGGCCCGGATGCGGGTGGGCAGCACGTTCATGTCGCGGAGCTGTCGAAAGCCCTGGCACGACAGGGACATGACGTCACCGTCCACACCCGACGCGACACCCCCGGACAACCCGACGAAGTCCGCACCGACGACGGCTACCGCGTCCTGCACCTGCCAGCCGGACCCGCCACACACCTCCCCGAGGACACCACCCTGCTCACCCACCTGGGCACCTTCGCCCGACACCTCCACGACCACTGGCACGCCAACCCACCCGACATCATCCACAGCCACCACTGGATGTCCGGCCTCGCCGCCCTCCCCACCGCCCACACCACCCACACACCGCTGGTCCACACCTACCACGCACTCGGCATCGTCGAAAAGCGCTACCAAGGCGGCGACGACACCAGCCCACCGCAGCGCATCTCCACCGAGAAGCTCCTCGGTCACCAAGCCACCCACATCGCCGCCACCAGCACCGACGAACTCCACGAGCTCCTCCGCATGGGCATCCCCCGCCACCACGTCACCGTCATCCCCTGCGGGGTCGACCTCGACCACTTCATCCCCGAAACCGACCTTCCCCAGGCCGAGCGCCCCGAAAGCCGCCGCACTCCCACCGGCCCCTACCCCCACCGCCTCCTTTCGGTCGGCCGGCTCCTCCCCCGCAAAGGCTTCGCCACCACCATCGCCTGCCTCCGCGCCCTCCCCCACACCGAGCTCCTCATCGCCGGCGGACCCGCCACACACCGACTCGACGACAACCCACACGCACGATTCCTGCGCTCGTTCGCCGAAACCACGGGGGTCGCCGACCAGGTACGACTGCTCGGCCGCGTCACCCGCGACGACCTGCCCGCCCTGCTCCGCTCCGCCGACGCGGTCGTCTGCACACCCTGGTACACACCCTTCGGCATCGTCCCCCTCGAAGCCATGGCCTGCGGCAGACCCGTCATCGCCACCGCCGTCGGCGGGCACACCGACACGGTCGTCGACGGCATCACCGGACGGCTCGTACCACCTCGCAAACCCCGCCCACTCGCCGCCACCCTGCACCACCTGCTGAGCCACCCCACCATCCGCGAGCAGTACGGCGCGGCCGGGCGAGACCGCGCCGCCGCCCGCTACTCCTGGGACCGCATCGCCACCGAGACCGTCCGGCTGTACGCGCAGGCCGTCGCCGTGCCGGCCGTCCGGAGCGGTGGCCTGGGCAGGAACGCCCGGCGGTGAGCGCCCTGAGACCGCCGCCGCTGTCCGACGGACGAATGTCCACATAGGACTGACTGTGCGAGCGGGCGGCGACCCGGTCCGGGCGTGTACGCGGCCCCGGCGGTGGGTACCCGGAACGCATGACGGAGCCCGAGCAGCAGGACCTGGTCGACACGGTCATCGCGGACCACCGGGCGATGACGGCGTTGTTCGACGACGTCGAGGCGAGCGGGGACGCCCGCCACCGCAGGGAGCTGGTCGAGCGCGTGATCGTGGCGCTGGTCGGCCACTCGGTCGCCGAGGAGCGGTATCTCTACCCGACCGCGCGCCGCGTCCTCCCCGACGGCGACGAGGTGGTCGAACACCAGCTCACCGCGCACGCCGACGCCGAGCGGGTCATGCGGGACCTGTCCCGGACCGACCCGGCGGACCCGGAGTTCGCACGGCTGGTCCACTCGCTGATCGACGACGTGCGCCACCACATCCGTGCGGAGGAGGGCGACCTACTGCCGCGGCTGCGGGACGCCTGCGACGCGGCCGAGCTGGGCGAGCTGGGCCGGAAGTTCGAGCAGAGCAAGAGGCTCGCGCCCACCCGCCCGCACCCGGCGGCGCCGAACCAGCCACCGGCCAACACGATCCTGGGCCCGGGCATGGGCCTGATCGACCGCGTCCGCGACGCGATGACGGGCCGGACCACCTGAGCCGCCGAAGGGAGCGGACCACGCCGGTCACGAAACCACCGCTCACCCCGACGCCGGCGTTGATCGCCAGCACGTCGACCGGCGGCCGGTGGCCCGCACCTGCTCGTCGAGCCGCTCGACCTCCGCGGGCCGGCGCAGGTCCGCCCGGATCGCGGGGACCTCCGCACCCGGCCGCCGCTGCCTGCCACGGTCGACCGCGCCCGCGGCCGGGTGCTGTTCACGTCGTCGGTCGCGGCGACCTTGCCGGCCCGACCGCGACCCGGTTCTTCGAGCGCGCCGGCATGACCGACACGAAGGTCGGAGCCGGCCCGACGGACCCCGCCGCGGAGGTGCCAAGGACGCGTCGGCGCGCTGCTCGCCGGCAGGGACCAGGTGGTCACCGGGTCCCTGGTGACGAGGTGCCGGTGGTGGCCGGCCGCGTGCTGCCGGACCGCCTGCTGACCGCGGTGCACCGGAGGATGGCCAGCCGGGCACCGCGGCCAGGGGCCGACCGGCTCGTGCCGCTAGACGCGGTCGCGGATCGCCTCGGTCCCGGCGGCCTGCCGGGCGCAGTGCGCGCAGCAGAAGAACTGCCCGCCGGCCTGCACGCCGTGGCCGATGATCCTGCACTTGCAGTGCTCGCACACCGGCGCCAGCGCGTGGATCGCGCACTCGAAGCTGTCGAAGACGTGTGTCGCGCCCTGGGCCCGGACCTCGAACGCCATGTCGTACTGGTTGCCGCACACCTCGCAGGTGGCGGTCGTGTTCGCTGTGGTCATGGGGTGGGCATACCCGGCACACCGCGGTTTCATTCGCCGGACCGGCGGGCTGGCATGCTCGGGCCATGGCACCCGACCCGTGGACCAGCGCGCTGTCGCACCTGGATTGTGCCCGGTGCGGCACCCGCTACGACGCGGCGGAGCCGCACAACCTGTGCACGTGTGGAACCCCGCTGCTCGCCCGGTATGACCTGGACCGGGTCACGGTGTCCACTTCGGACATCGCGGCCCGGCCGGCCGACCTGTGGCGCTACCGGGAGCTGCTTCCGGTGCGGGACCGCGCGAACGTGGTGACCCTCGGCGAGGGCATGACGCCGATCGTGCCGCTGCCGGCCTACGGCGCCCGCATCGGCGTACCGGGCCTGCTGGCGAAGGACGAGGCCATGCTGCCCACCGGGAGCTTCAAGGCCCGCGGCGCCGCGGTCGGGGTCTCCCGGGCGCACGAGCTCGGCATCGAGCGGATCACCATGCCCACCAACGGGAACGCGGGTGCGGCGTGGGCGACCTACGCGGCCCGGGCCGGCATGGCCGCGCTGGTCGTGATGCCGGCCGAGGCGCCCGCGATCACGCGGATGGAGTGCGCGATGGCCGGTGCCCGGCTCTACCTCGTGGACGGTCTGATCGGCGACGCCGGCACGCTCGCCGGGCAGGCGGCCGAGGACGGCTGGTTCACCACCTCGACCCTCAAGGAGCCGTACCGCATCGAGGGCAAGAAGACGATGGGGCTGGAGATCGTCGAGCAGCTGGGCTGGCGGATGCCGGACGTGATCGTCTACCCGACCGGCGGCGGCGTCGGGCTGATCGGCATCCGCAAGGCCCTCGACGAGCTGCGCACGCTGGGCTGGGTCACCGGCCGGCCGCCGCGGCTGGTGGCCGTGCAGTCCTCGGGCTGCGCGCCGATCGTCCGGGCGTACGAGCGGGGCGAGGAGACCGCGGAGCCGTGGGCGGACGCGCGGACCGTGGCGTTCGGCCTCAACGTGCCGAGCGCGCTCGGCGACTTCCTCGTCCTGCGGGCGGTCCGCGACACCGGCGGCACCGCGGTCGCCGTCGACGACGAGGACATCCTCGCCGCGCAGGCCGCGTGCGCGGCGGCCGAGGGCGTGCTGATGTGCCCGGAAGGCGCGGCCACGCTCACCGCCGTGGCGAGGCTGCGCGCGAGCGGCTGGCTCGACGGCGGCGAGGAGGTCGTCGTGCTCAACACCGGGAGCAACCTGAAGTACCCGCACACCGCGGCCGCCGGTGCGCCACCGCTGCTCGCCCGGGACGCCCGGCTCGACCTCGGGGCATCATGAGCTCATGGACCCCGACGCCGAACCGGTGCTCGACCTGGTGGCGAAGGCCGCGCCCGGCTACCTGAGCTCGCTCGCGGCCCGGCCGGTCGACGACGCGGCGGCCCGGGTGCTGCTCGACGACCTGGGCGGCCCGCTGCCGGAGGAGGGGCTCGGCGCGCTGGAGTCGGTCGGGGAGCTGCTGCGGATCGGGACCGGGGCGGCCACCCACTCGTCCGGTCCGCGGTTCCTCCACCTCGTGGTCGGGGGGGTGACGCCGGCGGCGCTGGCCGGGGACTGGGTGACCTCGCTGCTCGACCAGAACGCCGTGCTGTGGTCGTCCTCGCCGCTCGCCACCACGGCCGAGACCGTCGCTCTCGGCTGGTTGAAGGACCTGTTCGGGCTGCCGGCCGAGTGGGGCGGGGTGCTCACCCCGAGCGCCACCTTCGCCAACCTCACCGGCCTCGCCTGCGCGCGCCACTGGTGGGCCGCCCGGCACGGTCGCGACGTGGCCGCCGACGGGCTCGGAGGACTGCCCGCCATGCCCGTGCTCGGCGGCGGCTACGTGCACCCGAGCGCGCGCAAGGCGTTGCAGCTCCTCGGCTGTGGCCGCGACACCGTCCGGACGCACGGCGACGGCCGGGCCGACCCGGCGGCGATCGAGCGGGACCTCGCCGCGCTCGACGGCCCGGCCGTGCTCATCGCCACCGCGGGCGAGGTCAACGCCGGCGACTTCGACCCGATCGACGAACTGGCCGACCTGGCGCGGCGGTACGGCTGCTGGCTGCACGTCGACGGCGCGTTCGGCCTGTTCGCGGCCCTGTCCCCGCGGACCGCGCACCTGCTGCGCGGCATCGAGCGGGCCGACTCGGTGGCGGCCGACGGGCACAAGTGGCTGAACGTGCCGTACGAGAGCGGGTTCGCGTTCGTACGCGACCCGCGGGTGCTCGGCGAGACGTTCGGCTCGTGGCATGCGCCCTACCTGCTCGCGGGCGAGGTGGACTACAGCCGGCTCGGGCCCGAGTCGTCGCGGCGAGCGCGGGCGCTGCCGATCTGGGCGACGCTGCGCGCGTACGGCCGGGCCGGCTACCGGGAGCTGGTCGAGCGGCACCTGGACCTGGCCGCCCACCTCGGCCGGCTCGTCGAGGCAGCGCCCGACCTGGAGCTGCTCGCGCCGGTCCGGCTGTGCGTGGTGTGCTTCCGGTACCGCCCGCCCGGCGTGCCGGAGGAGGAGCTGGACACGCTGAACGCGGCGCTCGGCGAGGCGCTGCTCGCGGACGGCCGGGTCTACGCGGGCACCACGGTCTACCGTGGCCACACCGCGCTGCGCCCGGCGATCGTCAACTGGCGCACGACGGAGGCCGACGTCGAGCGGCTCGTCGACGTGGCGCGCGAGCTGGGTGTCCGATTCGTTCAAGACGCGGGGTGAGCCCGGTTCTACGGTGGACGCATGGCACCGAAATTCGACCTGATCGGCATCGTGGTGGCCGAAATGGCCACGTCGCTGGCGTTCTACCGCCGGCTCGGCTTCGACGTTCCGTCCGAGGCCGACAAGGAACCGCACGTGGAGGCGGCGCTGCCCGGCGGCCTGCGCTTCGCGTGGGACACCGTCGAGACGCTCCGCTCCTTCGACCCGTCGTGGACCGCACCGACCGGCGGGCACCGCGTGGGCTTGGCCTTCCTGTGCGACTCACCGTCCGATGTGGACAAGACCCACGCCGACCTGGTGGCGGCCGGCTACCGCAGCCACAAGGATCCGTGGGACGCCTTCTGGGGCCAACGCTACGCGACGATCGAAGACCCGGACGGCAACGCGGTGGACCTGTTCGCCCCACTCGGTTGACGCCGCCTACTGGTGTGCCGCCGGGAGGAGCTGGTCGAGCAGGTCGTGCAGGGTGACGAAGCCGGACAGCTCCCCGCCCGAGTAGACCAGCACCAGGTGGTTGCGCCGGTCCCGGATCGTGGTCAGGGCCGCGTGCATCGGAGTGTCGTCGGGCAGCGTCAGCAGTGGGCGCATCAGCTGCGCGGCCGTCGTGCCGTCGGGGGCGGTCAGCGCGTCCCGGACGTGCACGACACCGAGTGGCCTGCCGAGCGGCTCGTCCCCCCACACGACCAGCCGCAGGTGACCGCTGGAGCGCACGGCCGCGCGCACGCCCTCCGCACCCTGCCACGGCGCGACCGTCACGAGCTCCGAGCGTGGCCGGACGATCTCGCGCACCGGGCGGGTGTGCAGGTCGAGTGCGGTGGCGAGCTGCTCGTGCCGGCGCTCGTCCAGCGCGCCGACCTTGCTCGAGTGGTCCAGCAGCTGGCGCAGGTCCTCCGGCGTGTGCCCGGTGTCGAGCTCGTCGACGGCCTGCACGCCGACCGCACGCAGGCACCGGTTGGCCAGGCCGTTCAGCGCGACGAGCGCCGGACGGGTCAGCCACATGAACCCGCGCATCGGGACCGCGAGCAGGATCGCGGACCGTTCCGGGTGCGCGATCGCCCACGACTTCGGCGCCATCTCCCCGACCACCAGGTGCACGAACGTCACGGCGATCAGCGACAGCACGAACGCCGCCACGTCCGCGGTCGCCTCGGGCAGTCCCCACATCCGAATGGCCGGCAGCATCAGGTGGTGCACGGTCGGCTTGGTGACCGCGCCGAGCACCAGCGTGCACAGCGTGATGCCGAGCTGCGAGCCGGCGAGCAGCATCGAGAGGTCGCGCGCGCTGCGCAGGGCGGCCCGCGCCGACACGCTCGTCCGTGCCGCCTCGGCCAGCCGGTGCCCCCGCGCGGCGACGAGCGCGAACTCGATGGCCACGAAGAACGCGCTGAGCACCACGACGGCGACCGTGATCACCAATGCCAGCACGGGATCCAGGTGACTCATGAGCCACCCACCACCAGACGGATCGTGTCCGGCACGCGGCGGGTGACCGTGCGAACCTCCACCGTGAGCCGGCCGGTCGGGTCGCCGTCCGCGCCGGGTGGGCTCGGCAGCGCGACCGTCACCGCGTCCCCCGGGACCGGTAACCGCTGCAGCTCGGTGAGCACGAGGCCGGCGAGCGTCTGGTAGTCACCCTGCGGCAGGTCGTGGCCGAGCAGCCGCTCCGCCTCGTCGATGTGCATCGTGCCCGGGACGACCCAGCCGCCCTCCTCGCCGGGCCGCGCCAGGTCGGTGCCGAGCGGGTCGTGCTCGTCGGAGATCTCGCCGACCAGCTCCTCGGCGATGTCCTCGCCGGTGATCACGCCGGCCAGCCCGCCGTACTCGTCGACGACGCAGGCGAACTCCTCGCCGGCGGCGCGGAGCTGGTCGAGCACCGCGAGCAGCGGCAGCGATGCCGGCACCATCACCGGCGGCCGGGCGATCCCACGGACCGTGGTCACGTCCAGCTCGCCCTCGCTCAGCGCCAGTACCTCGCGCAGCCGCACCACGCCGACCACGGTGTCCACGTCGCCGTCCACGTCGCCGCCGAGCACCGGCAGCCTCGAGTGGCCGCACGCCATCACCGCGACCGCGCCCCGCACCGGCTCGTCCGCGCCGATCGTGGTGACCCTGGTACGCGGGATCATCGCATGCTCCGCGGTGCTCTCCTGGAAGTCGAGGATGCGGTCGAGCAACGTGGACAGCTCCGCCGGCAGGTCGCCGCGGTCGCGGGACTCGGCCACGATGTGCTCCAGGTCGCGCGGGGTCGCCGCGTGCTCGACGTCGTGCACCGGCTTGATCCGCACCGCGCGCAGCAGCAGCGTCGCGGCCTGGTCGAACAGCCAGATCAGCCAGCCGAAGAGCGTGAGGTACGCACCGGTGGACCAGGCGAGCCGGAGGGCGACCGGCTCGGGACGGGCGATCGCCAGGTTCTTCGGGAACAGCTCGCCGAGCACCATCTGCACGACGGTCGACGCGAGCAGCGCGAGCACCGTGCCGATCGCGACGCCGACCGCGCGCGGCACGCCCACGCCGCCGAACAGCTCGCCGACGCCCGCGCCGATCAGCGGCTCGGCGACGAAGCCGACCAGCAGCCCGGTGACCGTGATGCCCAACTGGGCGCCGGAGAGCATGAACGAAGTGCGGCCGGTGATCCGTAACGCGCGGGCGGCGCCGGCGTCACCCGCCGCGGCGCGGGCCTTGAGCCGGGACCGGTCCACGGCCATGTACCCGAACTCCTGCGCGACGAAGTAGCCCGTCAGGGCCGACAGCGCGATGACGACGAGGACTCCGAGGAGGACACCGAGCAGGCTCTCGATCACGTGCCCACCGCCCCGGAGCATTCGGCGGGCACGTGCCTAGGACAGGGTTCTGGATCCGGATCGGGCACGACTGGGGCACAGCGTCCACTTGGGACGCTGCTGATACTTCGGGAGGGGTCCATGGTCCTCTCACCACACGCGGGGGCCGGTGAACGTCAAAATACCAGGCCACTGCGGGGCGGACGGCCGGTTCACCGGTTCTGGCTGACCCACGCCTCCCACTCGCGTTCGATGATGATCCGCCAGCAGCGCGTCGCCGCGTCACCGTCGATCCGCTCCAGCAGGAGAACGCCGACACTCGGCAACCGCTCGCATACCGACTCCACCGACCACGCCCCCGCACCTGTTGAAAAAGGGTTGTCATTACGGAGAGTCGCTACAGCCGGGGCGAAGGTTACGCCACGTTCAGCACCGCCGCCCCCACTACGCGCGAGCGGTGATCTGTTGGACGGCCCAGCCGTTGCCGTCCGGGTCGGCGAAGAACGCGAAGCCCACGTTGTTGAGGTCGTCGTCCTCCTTGGCCGGCCGGTACCCGCCCGGGCCGGCGACCCGCACCTCGCCGATGTCGACGCCACGGCCGGCCAGCTCCTCGCGGGCCGCGCGGACGTCGTTGACCACCAGTTGCAGGCCCTTCAGCGAGCCGGGCTCCATCTCCCCGACGCCCTTGCCGATCACGATCGAGCACCCGGAGCCGCGCGGGGTCAGCTGGACGACCCGCATCTGGCCGAAGTCGCTGTCGTGGTCGACCGCGAAGCCCATCCTCTCCGCGTAGAACTCCTTGGCACGGTCGACATCCGACACCGGAACGACGACCACCTCGAGCGTCCAGTTCACGTCCCACCTCCATAACCAATAAGTTCTATAACCCTGCGGTTGTCTACATCGTGGAACCTACGTTGTCAAGGAACTGAGTAGCCTCGAAGGCATGAACCAGCTGAGCACCGAGCGGCTCGTCGTGCGCGAATGGGTGCTCGACGACGCCGAGGCCGCGCTGGCGATCTATGGCGTGGAGACGGTCACCCGGTGGCTCACGCCGGCGATGGGCCAGGTCGCCGACGAGGCCGCGATGCGGTCCGTCTTACAGGCATGGATCGAGGACCAGCCGAACATGCTGCCGCCGCGCGGGCGGTGGGCCATCGAACGCAAGGAGCACGGCACGGTCATCGGCGGGGTCGGCATCCGCCTGCTCCCGCCGTACGAGGAGGACCTCGAGCTCGGCTGGCAGCTGCGCCCGGACGAGTGGGGCCACGGCTACGCCGCCGAGGCCGGCCTCGCGCTGATCCGGTGGGCCTTCACGCAGGAGATCGACGAGCTGTTCGCCGTCGCGCGCCCGGGCAACAAACGCGCGATTCGCACCGCCAAACGCCTCGGCATGACCTGGGTCGGCGAGACGGACAAGTACTACAACCTCCGCCTCCAGGTGTTCCGCATCCGCCCGAGCGACCTGGTCGTCCCGGAGGACTGAGGCACCGGGCTAGGAGGCGTCCGGCGCACCCCGGGAACCGGCGGCCGGGTCGTCCACGGCCCCGCGGCCGGGTGGCACGACGACCTCGACGCCGCCGTCGAGCAGCGTGAACCTGGCCGGGTCGAAGGCACGCAGGTCACCGTCCACATTGAACTCCGTACCGGGTGGCAGCTCGACCTCGATCTCGTGACCGCGGTGGTGCGGCACGTTGTCCTGCTGCGTCAGCATCGCGCGGCGCATGTGGTACCCGTGCCGGACGAGCGCGAGCCGCGAGCCGGCCGGCACGACGGCCACGTCGAGGTGGTCGTCGTCGTGGCGGGTGCCGCCGATGTTCGAGCCGCCGCCGAACGCCCCGCTCACCGCGACCACGACCTGCCACGCGTCGCCGGCGAAGACGGCCTCGCCGTCGCAACGCACCCGGCACGGCGTGTGCGGCGCGCTGAGCCCGGCCCGCACCGCGCCGAACGCGTACGCGAACCGTCCGAGCCGTGCCTTGTGCGGCTTCGCGAGCCGGCTCGCGACCGCGGAGAGCCCGGCCGCGGCGGCGTTGACGAACGGGTGCCCGTCGACGACTCCGACCTCCCGTCGCTGCGTCGCCGCGCCGGGATCGGCGGCGAGGTCGCACCCGCCGTCGAGGTCCTTGGGCAGGCCGAGCGCGGTGGCGAAGTCGTTGGCGGTACCGGTGGCGAGCACCGCGAGCGGCACACCCACCCGGTCCGCCGCCCGCGCGGCGACCCCGATCGAGCCGTCACCGCCCGCGACCACGAGCCGCTTCACCTCGGGCAGCGGCCGGTCGAGCTCGTCGATGCCGACCACGTGGACGTCCGCGCCCCGCTCGGTCAGCAGCGTGCGAATCCGGTCGCCGTCGGTGCGGCCGCTGCCGGAGAGGCGGTTGACGATGAGCGCGATGCGCATCCGGACATTCTGCACGCCGGGGAAACGCGCGGCGCTCCCGGACCTACTCCTGGGAGAAGGAGTGCGTGACGCGTTCGAACCGCTGGGACAGCGCGGCCCGCCGGTGCGGCGGCCAGATGTCGTCCTGCTCG
Source organism: Actinophytocola sp. (assembly GCF_050699935.1). NCBI lineage: Bacteria > Bacillati > Actinomycetota > Actinomycetes > Pseudonocardiales > Pseudonocardiaceae > Actinophytocola > Actinophytocola sp. Next base: position 18,746 of record NZ_JBOHGB010000068.1, on the reverse strand, counting down.
CTGAGCGTCACCTCGCCACCGCGGCGCAGCAGCCAGATGTCCTCGAACTCCCGGTGCAGCACCGCGTCCCCGGGCACCCGGTCCAGCAGGCCGGACACGAGGCGCACCAGGTCGTCCTGCTGGTAGCCGATGTCGTCGTCCTTGTCGAGACGGAAGGTCACCGACACGGTCGGCGTGAAGCCGAGGTCGTTGGCCACCGGGTCCCACGGCCGTGCCTTCGCCTCGAACACCAGGATCCAGGTGCCGAGGCCGGTCGCCATGCCGTCGAGCAACCCCTCGGCGGTGGCCGACGTGTCGAGCACGCCCAGGATCCGGCCGACCCCGAGCAGCTCGCGCGCGACGTCCGGCGCGGACGACTGGGTCGCCAGGGCGAAGCTGTACGAAATGGCCATCTGTCCGGTCCTCGAATCAGGGATAGAAGTTGAGCACGTTGCCGTTCTTGTCGATCACGATGACCTCCTCGAGGCCCTCGATCGGCCAGTCCCGCAGCTGGGCACGCATCGCGTCGAGGTCGAGGTCGCTGTCGGTCAGGTTCAGCACGACCCGCTCGGTCTGCCCGGAGTCGATCTTCTCCTGGATGTTCGCGGCGACGTTGCGGGGGTTGCTGCCGCTGGGCGCGTAGTTGTCGAAGACCTCGCCCTCGATCTTGTAGTCCGGGTTCTTGTCACCGGGGACCGTCGGGTTCTGATCGACGTCGTAGCCCTGCCGCGCGAGCGTCCGCGCCGACTCGTTCTCCCGCTGCAGCGAGCGCTTGGTCGCGGCGTCGTCGTTGTCGCGGATGCGCGTCGGGCGCCCGCCCGGCTCGGCGTTCGGGTCGGGATCGCGCGAGGGCTGGGTGTGGTCGCCGCCGCCGGTCGAGCCGGGCGGGTCCTTCGGGTCGTCCGGCGGCTTGTCGCCGCCACCACGGCGCCGGCCCAGCAGGTCGTCGAGCTTCTTGCGGACCTGGCGGAACAGGTCGGACAGCCGGCGCAGCAGCGGCATCAGGTTCCGCAGGGTGCGCACGAGTTGCTTGACGACCTGCGCGATCCGCGCCGCCCACTTCGCCGCCGCGGTCGCCGCCTGCGCCGCGGCGGCCGGCGCGCCGATGATCGTCAGCGCCTCGGCGGCCCACACCACGAGCCGGCCGACCAGGTCGGCGATGAGGTCACGGACGGTCTCGCGGACCACGCCGACCACGACGCCGGCCATCTCGACCGCGCTGCCCAGCCCGCCGGAGGCTCGCGAGGCGGCGTCCAGCAGCGCCGCCGTGTCGGTCGCCCGGCCGCGGTAGGTCTCGGCGGCCACCCCGGTCCAGCCGGCGGTGTCGGCCCGCAGGTCGCGGTCGTAGTCGGCCCGCACCTCGCCGACGTGCGAGGCGATGTTCTTCCAGGTCCGCGCGTGCGCGGCGACCGCGTCCGCGTCGCCGGCCAGCTTGTCGAGCATGTCCTGCAGCGGCTGGACGTGCTCGATGATGAACGACACGAGGTTGGACGCCACCGAGCCGATCGGGTCCATCGCGATCGACAGCGCCTCGAGGCCGGTGGTCAGCCCGCCGAGCCCGATGTCGATCCAGTTGCCGCTCTCGATGCCGGACACCAGGTCCGCGACCGACTCGGCGATGCCGATCCCGGTGTAGGCCTCGGTGGAGTCCTGCTCCGGCGCCACGAGCGGGTTGCTCATCTCAGCGTCTCCCCGGTGGCCCGGAACCCGTCGGCGTGCGACCGGTCGCGGCGGTCGTAGTCGTCGGCGGACTCGCGGAGGTTCTCGGCGATGCCACCGAACCCGTCCCGCCCGGCGGCGAGCGCGTCGTGGCCGTCCTGCTCGAGCGGGTTGATCACCGGCGGCAGGAACTGGCAGATGATCCCGTACGCGCCGTCGGGCATCACCGGGTTCGCCGCGTCCACCGCCGTGCCCATCCGGTCGGCGAGACCGTCGACCTTGCCCGCGTGGCCGCGCAGCTCCGCCGCGGTCACCCCGAATCCGTCCGGCATTCCCCTCACCCCACCGTGTCAGTCGTAGATCGAGCCACCGTCGAACTCGTCGTCTCCCCGGCGCGCTGGCCGCTCGGGTTCCTCCGAGTCGGGGAAACGCTCCCGGTAGTAGCCGACGATGCGGTCGGCGCTCTCCCGCGCGTCCTCGCCGAGCGCCTGGTCGGCGACCTCCCGCACCTCCGCGACGATCCGCTGCTTCGCCGCCGCGATCGCGGTGAGCAGCTGGTGGGTCAGCTCGTCGGGGGCGGTCTGGTGGACGCGGTCGGCGAACCTGGCGTCGAGTAACGCGCCGTTCGCGTCGACCGTGACGGTCACGACGCCGCTCGGACTCGTCGCGGTCAACCGCACGGCGTCGACCCGCTGCCGCAGCTCCTCGTAGCGCGCCGCGTTGCGCTCGAGGCCGGCCACCCACTCGTCGAGGCCGCGCTCGATGTCCTGCGGATCGCCCCGGAACAGGTCGTTCGGAATGCCTTCCATCGCCGCCCCCTTCGCCGTGCTCACGGTACCGGGATCCGGGCCGTTCGGCCGCCTTCGTCTCCGGGGCCGTCGGTGGGTTCTGCCACGAGAGCGGGTGGACTGCGGCGGTGGCCGGCCTGACCTACATTGTGGAGATGCCGGTGGTCCCGTTCCGCCCCGAGACGAGGGGCCGTCACCTCCCGGAGTAGCCCATGGATCCCGCCGTACAGTCCTTGCTCGACGCCGTCAACGCCGGCGACCGGGCCGCCTTCTTCGCGGCCCTGGCCCCGAACGCCACCATGACCGACGACGGCACCCCGCGTGACCTCGTGGAGTGGGTGGACCGGGAGATCTTCACCGTCAACGGTCACCTCGACGTCGAGTCCTCGGCAGACGACGGCCGCTCGCTGACGGCCCGCTACCGCAACGACACGTGGGGCGAGATGCGCACGACCTGGCAGTTCACCGTCCACAACGGACAGGTGACGCATTTCGACACCGGCCAGGCGCGGTGACCACGACGCGGCCGAACGACTGGAGCGGGCGGGACGGCGCGTACTGGGCCGAGCACGACGTCCGGTACGACACCGTGCTCGGCCCGCTCACCCCACACCTCCTCGCCGCCGCGGATCTCCGGCCGACGGACCGGGTGCTCGACGTCGGCTGCGGTTGCGGGAACACGACCAGGCTCGCCGGCCGGCGGGCGGCCGATGTGCTCGGCGTGGACCTGTCCGAGGCCATGCTCGCCAGGGCGCGGCAACGTACCGCGGAGGCCGGCCTCACCAACGTCCGCTTCGAGCGCGCGGACGCCCAGCGGACGGCCTTCGAGCCGGTCGACCTCGTCATGAGCCAGCTCGGCATCATGTTCTTCGACGACCCCGCCGCCGCGTTCGCCAACCTGCGCCGGGCCGGGCGGCGGCTCGCGTTCCTGTGCTGGCAACGGCTCGAGCTCAACGAGAACCGGTACGTCCTGCGCGAGGCTCTCGGCCCGCACGTCGACCTCCCGGCGCCACGGACGACGGTCAGCGCGCTCTCCCTGGCCGATCCCACCCGCATCGACGAGCTCCTGACCGGCGCGGGCTTCCGCGACATCGAGATCCAGGACGTCCGCGAACCGCTCCTGCTCGGCCGCGACGCGGACGACGCCGTGGAGTTCGAGCTCGCCGACCCCACCGTGCACACCTGGCTGACCGAGGCCGGCCCGGCGGCGGCCCGGAAGGCGACCGACGCGCTGCGCGAGGCCTACGCTGCCCGGCAGACCCCGGAGGGCGTACTCCTCGGCTCGGCCGCGTGGCTCGTCACGGCCCGCTGATCACCGCGCGCGGCGGCTTAGGAACTCTCCCGGGTGGGTACGCCGTTGTACGACATGAACAGGAAAGGACGGCCCAATGCCTCTGTTGAAGAAGCTCACCGCGCTGGCCGGCACCGCCGCGGCGGCGCGCGCGTACGTCCGGAAGAACCCGGACAAGGTGAACAAGATGGCCTCGAAGGCCGGTGAGTTCATCGACAAGCGCACCAAGGGCAAGTACCACGGGCGGATCGACAACGCGGTCCACAAGGTACGCGACGCCACGAACAAGAAGCACTGACCTGTTCGGGTCCGGGTCAGGCCGTGACCGCCCGGCCCGGACCCGGCTACGGGCTGACGTCCACCCGCACGTCGGTGTCGGCGTCCGGATCGAGGATCGAGTGCTCGGTGACCGTCGCCCGGTACAGGCGCAGCCGGGCCTCGCCGGTAACCCGCTCCGTCCCCCACTCCCCCAGCCCCGCGCGCACCGATCCGCGCGAGTACACGGCCATGCCGTGCTCGATCGCGCCGGCATCCCCCGCCTGCTCGGCGGTCGCGGACATGTAGACGGCCTGGCCACTGCCCGGCGCCACCGTCGAGTCGAACACGACCATCGCGATCCGCGGCCGCTCGGCGATGTTCCGGGAGTGCCGCGCGCCCGGGGCGGAGACCCAGTAGAGCTCCCGGTATCCCTCGTGCGCGAACCACACCGGCGACGCCCAGGGCGCCCCGCCCGCGTCGGCGGTGGCGAGCACGACGTACGAGCCCGCGTCCAGGATCTCCCGCGCGATGTCGTCGTTGGCCATGGCACGCGAGCGTAGCCGTCCGCACGCCCGACCGGTGACCGCGCGTGCGGCCTGGTGCCCGGACAGTCAGCCGACCTAGACTGCCTCGCCCCCAACCGGGAGAGGAGATCCACGTGATCCGGAAGGTCACCACCGCCGCGGTCGTCGCGGCGCTCGCGTCGGCCGTGCTGTCCGGGAGCGCCACGAGCGCCGCCGCGGACCGGGACGACTCGACGAACGGCCCCTGCCAGTACACGACGACGCCCGACGAGCCGGCCGTCCGGCCGGTCCCCCTGCCGCCCGATCCACGGCCGACCCCCGACCACGGCACGGTCCGCGTCGACATCAGGACCAGCCAGGGGCCGCTGCCCCTGAGCCTCGACCGCGAGCTGGCACCGTGCACGGTGCAGAGCTTCGTCCACCTGGCACGGCACAAGTTCTACGACCGCACCACGTGCCACCGGCTCACCACGTACCCGACGCTCGAGGTGCTGCAGTGCGGCGACCCGTCCGGCACCGGCGAGGGCGGGCCGGGCTACCGGTACAAGGACGAACTGCCCGTCGGGCTCGAGCCGGCACCCAACGACCCGACCGGTGAGCGCAAGATCTACCCGCGCGGCACGCTCGCGATGGCCAACGCCGGCCCGGACACCAACGGCAGCCAGTTCTTCCTGGTGTACGGCGCCGCATACCTGCGCCCCGACTACACGATCTTCGGCACCATCGGCGACGCCGGTCTGACCACAGTGGACAAGGTGGCGGCCGGCGGAGTCCAGCCGACCCCGGAGGACCCGGCACCGCTGGACGGCCCGCCGGCCATCCCCGCGGACCTGTACAAGGTCAAGGTCCGCCACCACTAGCCGGACGCGTCCGCGTGCTCGCGAGCCCACCGGGCCAACGGGCGCGCGGGCGCGCGCCCGTTGGCCTTCCTGGACGAGGAGGCCGTTTTCGTGTTGGCGGAGCGGGTACCCCGAGGTCACACGACGAAAGGGGTGTGTGATGCCACAGGCCTGGAGCAGCAAACGCGAACGGCAGTACGAGCACATCAAGAAGGGTGCCGAGGACCGCGGCGCGAGCACGGGCCGGGCCAAGGAGATCGCTTCCCGGACCGTGAACAAGAACCGGGCGCAGTCCGGCGAGTCGCGGACCGCGAGCAGGACGTCGACGCGGGACGTCACCCCGCAGCACCGCGGCGGCAAGCGTTCCGGGAAGCGGCTGGGGCCGGGCGGACCGACGCGGGACCAGCTCTACAACGAGGCCCGGCAGAAGAACATCCGTGGTCGCTCGAAGATGAACAAGAACGAGCTGCGGCGAGCCTTGGGTCGATAGTCCACTCAGGACAGACGCGGAGGCGCCGGCACCCCTCGGGGCACCGGCGCCTCCGCGTCATGTCAGGAGGCTCGTTCGAGCACGGCGAAGTTCAGCTGACCTTCGGCATCCTGTTGCACGTCAAGCACTTTGTCGGACAGATAGTCGGCCGCCTGCTCCTCGAGGAACACGTGCGCGCCGGTGTCCGCGGTGACCACCTGGTCTCCCTCGACGGGAGCGGACGACACGGTGAGAGCCAGCGCGGCCTGCGAGTCGGACTCGTTCTTCATGGAGAACCGAAGCCCTCCCTGTTCGTCGATCCCACCCTGTGCAGTCAGCGCCGTAATCGCCTCGGCTGCCGCTTCCGTAACCGCCAACATGTGGGCTCCTTCCCTCGACGGCGTGCGTCCCCCACGTTAGGGGCCGTGTCGTGCACGCGCCCTCCGACCCCGGTCACGGTGGTGTGTCTCAGGTAAAGTCGCCGGTCAGGAATGGTTTCCGAACTCGAGAATGTGGGTAGAAGAGCACCATGAGCGTGGGAGACGGGGACGCGCGCCCCGACGAGATCGAGCTGCGACTGCGCGCCGAGCTCAGCAACCTGCCCATCATCCGGTCGTTGACCTCGAGCATCGCCATGCGCGCCGACTTCGATCTGGACGCGATCGCGGATCTGAAGCTGGCCGTGGACGAGGCCTGCTCGACCCTCATCACGCGCGCGGCGCCGGACGCGTCGTTGTGCTGCACGTTCAGCGTGACCAAGGACGAGATCCGCTTCCTCGTGAGCGTCCACTCCGTCGACGAGAGCACGCCCAGCAGCGACACGTTCGGCTGGCGGGTGCTGACCACGCTCACCGACCACACCGGCTGCTGGGTGGAGCGCGACGACGGGCAGCACCTGGTGCACATCGAGGTGGCGAAGCACCGAGCGGATGGTCCGGTGTGACGAACGCACAGGGTTCGCAAGCCAGGCCCCGGGAGGCATCGGACACCGGCTACGAGCATCTGGCGCCGCTGTTCGAGGAGATGGCGGCGCTCGACGAGAGCGACCCGAACCGGGCTGAGCTGCGCAACAAGCTGGTGACCGGCCACCTCCCGCTGGCCGAGCACATCGCCGCGCGGTTCTCCAACCGTGGCGTGCCGCGCGAGGACCTGGTGCAGGTCGCGACCCTGGGCCTCATCAACGCGGTCGACCGCTTCCAGCCCGACCGCGGCACGGACTTCCTGTCGTTCGCGGTGCCGACCGTGATGGGCGAGGTGCGCCGGCACTTCCGCGACGCGAGCTGGTCGATGCACGTGCCGCGGCGGCTCAAGGAGCTCAACCTGGCGATCAACGCGGCCAGCGCCGAGCTGTCCCAACGTCTCGGCCGCGCGCCGACGCCGTCCGAACTCGCCCGGCACCTGGACCTCAGCCTGGAGCAGGTGTACGAGGGCCTCGAGGCGGGCAACGCGTACCACTCGATGTCGCTGGACGAGGCCCTGTCGCCGAACGCGGACTCCGACGCCCTGGGCGAGACCCTCGGCGAGACGGACGCGGCGCTGGACGGCGTGGAGGACTACGAGTCGCTGCGCCCGCTCATCGAGCGCCTGCCGGAGCGGGAGCGCACGATCCTGACGCTGCGGTTCTTCCGGCACATGACCCAGACCCAGATCGCGGAGCGCATCGGCATCTCGCAGATGCACGTGTCCCGCCTGCTGGCCCGGACGCTGGAACAACTACGTCAGGGCATGATCGGCGAGGAGGACTGAGCCTCACGTTGCCGAGGTCGCCCTCCGACCCCCGGAATCCAGCGTGCCGCCCCACCCGACAATCCCGGCCAACGGACGGCCACTTGTGGACAGTGCCCGACGGACAGCCGGCAAGTGGACAACGCGCCACCCGCAGACAGTGCCCCCGACGGACCCAGCAGCGGGCCTTTGTGGACAGCCGGACACGGACGGTCCCGGATTGTCGGTGATCGCCGCTAGACTGGAAATCGGGGGCCGGAGGCCGCCTCCTCACCTTTCCGCGCTACCCCACGGTCACCTGTGGACAGACGGGCGGAATTGTCGGTGTCGGTCCGTAGACTGGAAATTGGGGGCCGGAGGCGTCAGCTCGGGCTCGACGTGCGGGTCCGGCCCACGGCCTCCCGGGCCGCCGCGCTCGCCGATGCGGCGCGGTCCGCCGCCGCCCGTGCCGAGGCGACCGCGGACGACGACTCGCGGCACTGCCTCTCCACCAGGTTCGCCCGCAGCGCGGTGAGCAGGTCCGTGGCACCGGCCTCCTGCGCGACGATCGTCGGCTGGACCAGCTCGTCGCCGTCGATCTTGGCTCGCACCAGGTCCCACAGCGCCTCGCGGTACCGGTCGGTGTAGCGGTTCGGGGTGAACCTCTCGCTCAGCTCGTCGATCAGCCGCGTCGCCTCGCGCAGCTCCGCGGCCGAGATCCGCACGTGCTGGTGCAGGAACGGGAAGTCCGGTGTACGGATCTCGTCCGGCCACAGCATCGTCTCCAGCACGATCACCTGGTCGCGGATCCGCAGCACCCCCAGCGACTCCCGGCCGCGCAGCGCCACCTGCACGATCGCCACCCGGCCGGACTGTCGCAGCGCCTCGCCGAACAGCACGTACGGCTTCGTGCCCGCCGGCTCCGGCTCCAGGTGGTAGCTGCGCGCGAAGTAGATCGGGTCGATCTCCTCCAGCGGTGCGAACGCCTGGACGTCGATCGCCCGCGACGTCGGCAGCGGCAGCCGCGCGAGGTCCTCGTCGGTCAGCACGACCGTCTCGCCGCCCGGCAGCACGTACCCGCGCGCCAGCTCCTGCGCGCCGAGCGTCTGGCCGTCCACCTCGCAGACCTTGCGGTGCCGCACCCGGCCCCCGTCGGTCACGTGCACCTGGTGCAGGCCGGCCGACCGCTCCTCGGTGGCGCCGAACGCGCGCACCGGAATGGTGGCCGTACCGATCCGGATGGTGCCGTTCCAGACGCTTCGCATGTATCCCTCCCCGATCGACGACTCGTGCAGGCTATCGTCGGCCGACGGCAGGTCACAGGCGCCAAACGGGTGGTTATTCGAACAAATGTTCACTCTGGGCGAGGGCGTCCGCGGCGTGCCCGGTGGCCCGCCCGGCGGCCCGCAGAACCTCGGCGAGCACCGCCCGATTCGCCACCGGCACGGCGTCGAGCTGGCCGGCGATGCGGTCGAGGGTGTCGGCGATGTGCCGCTGGCCGGACACGAGCTGCCCGACGACCTGAGCGAGGTCGTCGGGCGGCTCGGGGTCGGCGGCCAGCTCGGCGGCGCAGGACTCGAGGTGCGACGTCAGCACCGTGGCCGGGAGGACCAGCTCGCGACCCGCCATCTCGGCACCGCCCTCCAGCTCGGGGACGGGATCATGCTGCCACCCGCGGGGTGCGAACCCCGGGCGACACACCGGTTTCAGGCGGGCTTGCGCTTGTACGCGCCGACGAGGGCCGGCAGCCGCACGAAGTTCGTGCGGTCGGCCTCGGCGGCGGCGAGCTCGGCGAGGCACCGGTCGGCGTTGTCCTGTGAGGTGATCCCGAGCCGGAGTGCGGTGGGCAGCGCGCTGGTGTACGACGCCTGGAGGAAGCCCCTGGTGTCCGCGATGGGCGCGAGCACGCCGGCGATGTCCGTGCCGTCCGGCACGCCGATGCCGGCGTCGACGAGGTGCGCGGGCACGTGCAGCCCGCACCGGGGATCACCGCCGGTCTGCTCGAAGATGCCGTCCATGACGCGGCCGAACTCGCCCCAGCACTCGAGCTGCGGCCAGGTCGCCATGCCCTCGGTGTCGTAGTCCTGCACGATGAGCACGCCGCCGGGCGCGACCCAGGTCCACATCCGCCGCAGCAGCGTCACGGGGTCCGCGAGGTGCATGAGGACCAGCCGCACGTAGACGACGTCGTACTCGGGCAGGTCGAGCTCGTACAGGTCCCCCTCGACGAACTCGACGGGCGCGTCGACCGTGGCACGCAGGACCTCGATCGCCTCCCGCCCGAGCGCTCCGTCCATGTCGACCCCGGTGACCGACCCGCTCGGTCCGACCCGCTCGGCGAGCAGCCGCATCACTTCCCCGGGCCCGCAGCCGACGTCCAGGCACCGCATCCCCGGCGCGACGCCGACCCGGTCGAGCATCCGCGTGGTGGCCTCCTCCCAGATCCCGGCCTGCAGGCGCAGCCTGTTGTACTCGTCGGAGGTGCGGGCGAAGACATACGCGGATCCAGTCACGAAGGTTGAACATAGCGTGACGGCGGGCCCGGCGAAACCGCGACGCGGGTCGTAATTCGGTCACGGCCGCCCACCCCGTCCTGACAGGATTCCGCCATGGACATCCTCTTGGCGACCGACCGCCTCGTGCTGCGCCGGTTCACCAGGAGCGACCCCGACCTCCTCGTCGAGCTCGACAGCGACCCCGAGGTCATGCGGTACCTGACCGGCGGCCGGACGACCCCGCGCATCCGCGTGGAGACCGCGCTGTTGCCCGCCATGCTCCTCGACTACGAGCGCTACCCGGGGTTCGGCGCCTTCGCCACGCACACCAGGACCGACGGCGAGTTCGTCGGGTGGTGCATGCTCCTGCCGGAGTTCGACGGCCCGGCCGGCGAGGCCGAGCTCGGCTACCGGTTGCTTCGACGGGCCTGGGGCCGGGGATACGCCACCGAGGCCTCGCGGGAGCTGCTGCGCTACGGCTTCACCGAGCGGAAGCTGAAGCGGATCTTCGCGGAGACCATGGCCGTGAACACGGGCTCGCGGCGGGTGATGGAGAAGGCCGGCCTGCGCTACGAGCTGACCTACTTCCCGCCGCTCGCGCCGATCGAGGGCTCCGAGCACGGCGAGGTGCGGTACGCGATCGACGCCGAGGAGTGGCTTCAGTAGAACGCCCTGAGCGTCGTCTCGTCGTGGACCACCAGCACGTTCCGCACCGGCGGGTCCTGCGGCGTGGCGACCTCGACTCCGGGCACGACGAGGAGTCCGGGGTGCTCGGGGAGATCGAGGCGGTCCTGCGGATCGAGGTCGTAGCCGAAGCGCTCGGTCAGGGTCGCGACGTCGAAGACGACGAGCCGGCCGCTGCCGGCCACGGAGAAACCCCGAGGTCGGTCACCCGACTCGACCCAGACCGGGGGCCGGCGGCCGGCGGCGGCCTGGCTCGCCGGCCGGCTGGCGAGCTCGGTGCCGTCGTCCACCGACAGCAGGTGCGACCGGCCGAACCACTCGGCGACGACACCGGCGTCGCTGATCGCGAGGACCTTCGTGGGGACCGGGTCGTCCCGAGCCGCGCCGACCGGTTGTCCGGCCGAGTTCATCGGAGTCGACAGGCGCCCCGTCAGCTCGCCGTCGCGCACGATGACGACGTCGTAGATGTGCTCGTCGCCCGAGGTGCCCCAGGTGAGTGACACCACGGTCGTCCCACCGTCGGCCAGCAGCTCCGGTGCGTCGCCGGTACAGCATCCGGGTCGCGCCCCCCGCGGGGTCTCGATCCCGATCACCCGCACCAAGCCACCCTCGCCGTCGGGTTGGAGGAGGGCGGGCTGTTCGCAGTCGCCGCCTTCCTCGCCCCACCGCAGCACCGTCGGCGTCGCGCCGTTGGTGGCCGCGGCGTACTGACAACGGTCGGGCGGCGGGGCGGCCGACGCCACGACCTCGCCGGTCGCGACCTCCAGCACCGCGAGCCCCGGTCTCTCGTCCGGTTGGCCCGCGAGGTGCGGCTGGAGCACGGCGGTCCGCCCGATCACGAGGGGCGGCGGATAGACGGAGCCGTAGTCCACCGTCACCGGGGGAACCAGCAGCCAGCCCCAGCTGTCGCCGGGCGATGGGGCGCGATGGGTCGCCACCTGCTGACCGTCGTCGAGCCGGAGCACGACGGCCGCTTCGCCGACCATGACCAGCACCCTTCCGGCGACCGGGTCCACGGCGACGCCACCGATGCCGCCTCGCCGCTGCGTGTAGCTCCAGGCGAGCGAACCGTCCCGCGCCGTGAACACCGACACCTCGCCACCGGCCCGCAGCTGCACGGTGTCGACGAAGTCCGCCGGCGTCGTGAAGACCACGATGGCGTCCCAGCCGGGCACCGCGACGACCGAGCGCCGGTCGTCACCGCTGCCGGTATCCGACAGCGTCCGACTCCACCGCTGCTCCAGGCGTCCGGGCGCCCCCGGGGCAGACGTCTCGGCCGCGGGTTCGATCGCCGGCCCCTCCCGGGTCGCCTCCTCGACCCGGTGGACCCGCCCGACCTGTGCCGTGTCCTGAACGCCGGGCGCGGACCGGTCTGCGATCGTCCGCGCACCTACTGCCGCGACGACCGTCCCGGCAACCAGCACGGCCGTGACGACCACGGCCTCGGCCCACACCACGCGGCCCCCGTCACGCCCCCCACCGCGCCGGCCGCCGAACACGCCCCTTGCCGACGCCACGGCGCACCAGAGGGCCGCCACCACGAGAACCAGCCCCGTCGCGTAGGCGGCGACCGGCGGCAGGTCGTCACCCAGCAGCCGATCGTCGACCGCGGCCTCCGACGCATCGTGACCCCAGTGGTGGGTGAACCCGGACAGCGGCAGCCGCCACAATCCGGTGCCAGCCACCACCGCCGCCGCGACGACGCACACCAGGGCCACACCCCAGGCCGCTCGCACGACCGTCGCGCCGTCCGGGCGCGGTGCGTCGGGGTTCGCCGGCCAGCCGGCGAACCTGCCCCGCCACCGGGCGACGCCGACGCCGCCTACGACCAGAGCGGCCAGCAGGACGAGGCCGACCACCCACCACGTGCGCACACCCAGCCACCCGCGGGCCCAGACCGCCAGGCCGACCACCGTCGCGGCCAGCAACCCCGCACCGACCGGCGGTGCGACCACGCCGCGTCGCGCCCTGCCGGCTCCGTCCGCGTCGTCCCCAGCCACTGCCACTCCGTTCGATGACCGCGCGGTCGCATCGAGCGCCCGCGCCGACAGCGTAGGCAACCGAGTAGGGGACCGAGTAGGCAATGACACGACGTACAGGCCGTTCACCAGGCACGAAACGGCGTCAGACGGCGACTCCGGTCAGCCGCCGCACCGCCGCCGCCGGATCAGCTCCGTCCAGCAACCCCGCGTCCACCACGCAACCGGTGAACCCCGACTCGGCCACCCGCTCGATCCCCGCGCGATCCCACGACCCACCCTCGAGCACCGCGGGCACCGGAATCTCCAGACCCACCGGCTCACCGAGGCCGACCACCGCCGCACCCACGTCCAGCGCCCGCTCGACGTCCGCCGCGTCCGCGGCGGAGTGGAGCGCGTCCAGGCCGAGGCCGTCCGCGATCGCCGCGAGGTCGGCGAGCTCGGCGTCGTCGAGTGCCCGTACGACGATCCGCACGGCGTCCGCCCCGCACGCGTACGCCATGTCCAGCTGCCGGGAGTCGACCACGACGTCGGAGAACAGCACGGGGACGTCGACCGCGCCGGCCACCAGGCCGACGATGTCCGGGCCGCCCCCGGCCAGCAGCTCGTCGGCCGGCGCCGAGACCGCGGCCGCGCCGCCGGCCTCGTACGCGACCGCCGCGCGCCACGAGCGAGGCAGGACCGACGCGACGATGCCGACCTCGCGCCCGCTGACCGCCGCGGTGAACCGGCCGGGCCGCGCCGGGCGCGCCCGCTCGATCCGCGGCGCCGGGCACCAGGACGGCATCGCCCACAGGTGCCGCTTGTGGGCGATGATCCGCTCGAGGTCCACGGCTAAGCCCCGGTGATGCGCAGATCCACGCCGGGACGCAGGCCGCTGGTGGCCGCGAGCCGCTCGGCGAGCAGCGTGATCGCGCCCGGCGGCACCGTCGACCGGACCTCCACGGCCGCACCCGGGCGCAGCAGCGGGCCGAGCAGCTCGGCGGCGCCCAGGAGGTGCCGTAGGTCCGCCACGCCGTCCGCGCCGACCGGCACCGGCACGCAGATGACATAGGAGTCGAGGCCGGCGAGCAGGCCCGGGTCCGACGTCGGCTCGAACCACTCCGCGGTCGCCTCGAGCGCGTCGGGCGTGACGCAGGGCAGGTACGACTCGCCGATCCGCAGCGCGGCGATCCTGGCCCGGTCGAGGTCGAGGCCGGTGGTCAGCATGCCGGCGTCGGCCAGCGACAGGGCCAGCGGCAGACCGGTGTCCCCCAGCCCGACGACTCCGACGGTCGCCAACTCGGTGCGGGGGCTGAACGTCGCCGTCATCGCGGGCCTCCTCCGGTCGGACCAGTGCTGGTCCCAGAGTCGGCACGCGTGGTCGAAGCGCGCTAGAGCCCGGCTCGAGCACGCGTCGCCGTGGCTGGACGGCCGCCGATCGGGACTCAGAATCCGGCGGTGATCCTCGTGAACTCCCAGTCCGGCTGGTCGATGCCGCTGCAGTTGGACACCACGCCACCGCCCGGGCAGCCACGGTCCCGGTTCACCGCCCAGAACGCGAGCCGGGCCAGGCCGTTGGACTTCGCCCAGTCACGGATCCCCGTCCACGTGTCCAGCGAGGTCATCTCCTGCTGGTCGGACAGGCCGTTCATGCCGGAGATGCCCATGTGCGAGAACGCCTCGGCGTCCGACCACCCGAATGCCGACTTCAGCCGGTCCTTCAGACCCGTGGCCGCGGCCACCGTGTCGGTGTAGATGTCCGAGCTGCCGAAGTCGAACGGCATGATCGTGAACACGTCGATGTTCGCACCGAGCGCCGCGGCCTGGTCGATCAGCCGGCCGCCGTAGTAGTTCGGGCCGGTCGTGGTCGTGCCGAACGTGATGATCGTCTGGATGCCGGGGTTGTTCTGCTCGACGATCTTGAGCGCGTTCAGGATGCGGTCCTGCACGACCTCGTTCTCGAACTCGTCGGTGTTCTCGATGTCGATGTCGATCGCGGACAGCCCGTAGGCGTCGATCACCTGCTGGTACGCCCCCGCCAACTCCTCGGGCGACGAGCAGTTCGGCCCCAGCTTGTTGCCGCTCCAGCCACCGAGCGACGGCACCACGTCGCCGCCCGCCGCCCGGATCTCGTTGATCGCCTGCTCGTCGACACCGCCGGTGAGCGGCCGCGTCGAGTCCCACGCGGGCGAGCAGCCGCCACCGGAGAGCACGAACGCCATGGTGAACGACCGGATCCCGGTCGCGTCCATCACGGTCGCGGGCGATGGCGGGTCCCCCCACCCCAGGTACAGGTAGGGCGCCGCCGGCGAGACGGCGCGCTCGTCCGCCGCGGACGCACCCCCCGGCAGCAGCGCGGCGGTGGCGGCGGTGACCGTGGCGACCACCGAAAGGGCAGCGAGAACCGATCGTCTGCGCATGTGCGTACTCCCTCGTCGTTGAGCGCGGGCCCCGACCTACGCCATACCGAATACAAGCGCCGGCATCGTGGCGCGATGCCGGCGCTCAGTGTGGTCTAGACCACGATTGGTGGTCAAGGGTCTAGACCAAATCGGTCTCCAGTTCCGGCACGGGCTCGAACTCCGTGATCGCGTCGATGGACAAGCCCATCGACGCGTTGGCCTCCCGCTCGACCATGACCTCGACGAGCACGGGCAGGGACAGCTCGGCCGACCTCGCGGACGCCCAGGCCAGCGCGCCGCGGATGTCGCCGGGCCGCTCGACGCGGCGGGCCGGGCAGCCGAAGGCCGCCATCAGCCGCACGTGGTCGATGCCGCCCTCGCCGTAGTGCAGGTCGACCGCGTAGTTCATCTCGTACGGGATCTCCGCCTGCCGGATCAGCCCCAGGTACTCGTTGTTGACCATGACGATCACGAAGGGGATCCGGTACTGCGCGGCGACCGCGATCTCCTCCATCAGGAACTGGAAGGAGTAGTCGCCGGCCACCGCGACCACCTGCCGCTCGGGGAACGCGCACTTCACGCCCATCGCGGCGGGCACCTCCCAGCCCAGCGGCCCGGCCTGGCCGCAGACGAGGTAGCGGCGGGGCAGGAACGTGTGCTGGAACTGGCCGGACCAGATCTGGTACAGCCCGATCGCGGTGACGAACGTGGTGTCCGGGCCGAAGAACTCGTTCAGCTCGCGGTACACCCGCGGCGGCTTGATCGGCACGTCGTCGAAGTCGTCACGGCGCGGCAGGGTCGCCCGCAGCTCGCGCACCCGCGCGGGCCACTCGCTCGCCTTCCGCGCGACACCCAGCGTGCGGGCGCACTCGGTGAGCGCCGCGAGCGTCGGCCGGGCGTGCCCGACCACGCCGAGGTCAGGCTCGAACACCCTGCCGATCTGCGTCGGCTCGATGTCGACATGGATGAACCTGCGACCCTTGGTGTAGACGGACAGGTCGCCGGTGTGCCGGTCACCGAACCGCGCGCCAACCGCGAGCACCAGGTCGGACTCCAGGAAAGCCCGGTTGCCCCAACGGGTCTGGGTCTGCAACCCGGCCATGCCGGCGAACAGCTCGTGGTCCTCGGGGAACGCGCCCTTGCCCATCAGGGTCACCTGGACCGGGACGTCGAGCTCCTCGGCCAGCTCGCGCAGCTGTCCCGCCGCGTCCGCGATGATCACGCCGCCACCGGCGAGGAGCAGCGGACGCTCGGCGCCGAGCAGCAGGTCGACCGCGGCCCGCACGCGGGACGGATGCGGCGAGGGCACCTCGACCGGCAGCGGCGCGTCGATCGCCGGGTCGTAGTTGCACAGTCCACGTTGGACATCCAGCGGCAGATCGACCAGCACGGGCCCGGGCCGGCCGCAGCGGGCGATCCGGAACGCCTCGCGGAACACCCACGGCGCCTGGCCCGGCTCCTTGAGCTGCACCGCCCACTTCGTGACGGGCTTGGCGATCTCGACGATGTCGACGGCCTGGAACGCCTCCTGGTGCAGCTTCGCGCGCGGCGCCTGGCCGGTGACGCAGATCATCGGGATCGAGTCGGCGAGCGCGGTGTACAGCCCGGTGATCATGTTGGTACCGGCCGGACCCGAGGTGCCGACGCAGACCCCGACCTTGCCGGTGACCCGGGACCAGCCGTCGGCGGCGTGCGTGCCGCCTTCCTCGTGGCGGACGGTGAGGTGCCTGATCCCGCTCTTGCGCATCGCCGCGTACAACGGCAGGATCGCGGCACCTGGGATGCCGAACACCGTGTCGACGCCCTCGGACTCCATGACCGCGACCACGGCCTCCATGCACGGAACGCTCTTCACGCCGTCACTCCCCCTTGGCCCGCAGTGGCTTCCGCGACCTTGAGCAGCGCGGAGTGGTCGAGTGATCCGTAGCCCTGGGCACGCGCCGCCGCGACCAGCTGGGCGACGAGCCCGCCGACCGGCAGCGCCACGTCGGCCTCCCGTGCGGCGTCGAGCACGATGCCCATGTCCTTGTGGTGCAGGTCGATCCGGAAGCCCGGGGCGAACTCGCGCGCCACCATGGACCGTCGCCTCAACTCGAGGATCCGGCTGCCCGCGAGGCCGCCGGCGAGCACGTCGAGCCCGAGCCCGGCGTCCACTCCGGACGCTTCGAGCAGCACGATCGCCTCGGCGACGAGCGCGTAGGTGCCACCGACCACGAGCTGGTTCGCGGCCTTCACGGTCTGCCCGGCGCCGGCCGGTCCCACGTGGACGATCGTCGCGCCGAGCGGCTCGAGCACCGGCTCCGCCGTGGCGAAGTCGGCCGAACCGCCACCGACCATGATGGACAGCACGCCGTCGATCGCGCCCCGCTCGCCGCCGGACACCGGCGCGTCGAGCACCCGCAGGCCCTTCTGGGCGCCCTCGGCCGCGAGCCGGCGCGAGGTCTGCGGCCGGATGGTGGACATGTCGACGTAGAGCGTGCCGGCCCGCGCCGACTCGAGCACGCCGCTCGCACCGAACGCGACGGCCTCGACCTGCGGGAAGTTCGGCAGCATCGTGATCACGACGTCGGCGGCCGCCGTGGCGTGCTCGACGCTCTCGGCCGCCTTACCGCCCTCGGCGACGAGCCGCTCGACCGACGCCGGCCGCACGTCGTACCCGATGACGTCGAACCCGGCCCGCAGCAGGTTCGAGGCCATCGGGCCGCCCATGATGCCCAGTCCGATGAAACCGATCGTCGTGGTTGGTGAGGTCGTCACCGCATCTCCTCCAGCCATCCGAAGCTGTCCGCACTGCGCCCGACCGGCTTGTACTCGCAGCCGACCCGCCCGTCGTACGGGCTCGCGGCGAGTCGGGCGAGCACGGTCGGGTAGTCGATCTCGCCGGTGCCGGGCTGTCCGCGGCCGGGCGCGTCGGCGATCTGCACGTGGCCGAACCGGTCCGCGCTGTTCGCGATCAGCGCGCCGAGGTCCTCACCCATCCGGTGCAGGTGGTAGAAGTCGGCGAGGAACGCGGTGCCGGGAACCTGGTCCACCACGTCGAGCGCGGCCTTCGACGAGGTGATCGGGTACCGCGGGCTCTCGTAGGAGTTGAGCGCCTCGACCACCACCGTGGCGCCGACGCGCTGCGCGGCGCCGGCCGCGAGGCTGAGGTTCTCCAGCGCCAGGTCGTGGTCGGTGTCGTCGGATGTGTTGCCGTACAAGGCGTTCAGCACCGGGCAGCCCACCCGCCCGGCGAACCCGACGGTCACGTCGACGTTCTCGCGGAAGCGGTTGCTCGTGGACCGTGACGACAGCAGCCCGCGCTCGCCGCCCGCCATGTCACCGGCGTCGAAGTTGAGACCGACCAGGCGCACCCCGGCGTCGTCGAGCGCGCCGGCCAGCGTGTCGAGCTCGCGCTCGGCCGGTGTCGGGCCGTCGAAGGGCCACCACAGCTCGACCGCGTCGAACCCGGCCGCCCGCGCCGCGGCGGGGCGGTCCAGCATCGGCAGCTCGGTGAACAGGATGGACAGGTTGACGTCGTAGCGCATCTCTCTCCTCAGGCGACGGTGCGCACCCGGCTCTGCCGTGCGAGTTCGGCGGTCTCGGACGGAGTCTTGCCGACCCGGACCCCCGCGGCCTCCAGGGCCTCCTTCTTCGCCTGCGCGGTCCCCGACGAGCCGGACACGATCGCACCCGCGTGCCCCATCGTCTTGC
>NZ_JBOHGB010000067.1:0-36075 GCF_050699935.1 Actinophytocola sp. | reverse complement strand
GACGCCGACCTCGACCAGGACTTCCGCGCCGAGGTCGAGAACGAGATCCGCAACGAACTCGACGACATCGACCTGTGACCCCAGACCGTACGTGGCCGGAACAACGCACCGCGTTCCGGCCACGTACGTTTCCATCCACATAGGAGTGATCGACATGACGACCATCTCCGCGCTCATCGACTTCCTGATGAGCCTGATGCGCGACGAGGACACCCAGCGGGCCTTCGCGAAGAACCCCGACGGCACCCTGGCCGACAAGGGCCTGCGGGACGTCACCGTCCAGGATGTCCGGGACGCCCGGCTGATCATGGCCGACGACGGCGCCGTGCGACCGCGGCCGGACGGCGCGCACCAGAGCGGTTACCACGACGGCGGTCTGACGGGCGGTGGCGGCGGTCCGGTGCGGGAGATCCTGCACACCACCAACACCTTCGAGATCGACCAGAGCAAGCACATCGACCAGACGATCATCACGTTCGACAACCGCGACACGACGATCATCGACTCGTTCAACTCCGCGGACGAGGTCACCGCGATCCAGGACAACGACACGATCAACACCGAAGTCGACGTCGTGAACGTGGCGGACTCGTTCAACGACGACGACACGGAGCCCGCCGAGGACCAAGAGCCCGTCGGCGGCGAGCCGGTGGTCGACCCCGCCGACGACGTGGTCACCATCCAGCCCGTCGACGACGAGCCGGGCGAGGACGTGCCGATCGAGCCGGAGCCCGGCCTCGACCCCGGCGACGGCACCGGACCGCTCGAGCCCGAGGCCGGCATCCAACCGGTCGAAGACGATCCCGAGCTCGCCGACACCCCGATCGCGTGAGGCGGGCGTCATGGCGGCGAAGGCCGGGCCGGTCGCGGCCGTGGACCTCGCGCTCGGGGCACTCGCGACGTACGAGCGACCCGACCTCGAGGCCCGGCTGCGGCAGGCACGCGAGCGGTTGCTGGCCGACCACGTGCGGGTGCTCGTGGTCGGTGAGTTCAAGAAGGGCAAGAGCATGCTGGTCAACGGGCTCGTGGGGGCGCCCGTGTGCCCCGTCCTCGACGACCTGTCGACCGCGGTGCCCACCGTGGTCCGCTATGCCGAGACGCCGACGGTCACCCTCGTGCGGGTGCTGGACGGCGACATCACCGAACGCGCGACGGTCCCCCTCGACGACATCGCCCGCTACGCGACCGAGCAGGGCAACCCGGGCAACCGGGAGCGGCTGAGCCAGCTGGAGGTCGGGCTGCCGCGCGCCGTGCTCGCCGGCGGGCTGGTCCTCGTCGACACCCCGGGCGTCGGCGGTCTCAACTCCGTGCAGGCCTCGGCGACCGCGGCCACGCTGCCCTCCGCCGACGCCGTGCTGCTCGTGTCCGACGCGTCGCAGGAGTACACCGCACCCGAGCTCGACTTCCTGCGCCAGGCCGTGTCCGTGTGCCCGAACGTGGCGTGCGTGCTGACCAAGACCGACCTGTACCCGCAGTGGCGCGTGATCGCCGAGCTCGACCGCGGACACCTGCGGCGGGCAGGCATCGAGGCGCGGCTGTTCACCGTGTCCTCGACGATGCGCTGGCACGCGCTGCTCGCGGAGGACGACGAGCTGCGCGCGGAGCTGGCCGCCGACTCCGGCTACGCCCCGCTGGTCGGCTACCTGCGCGGGGACGTCGTCGGCCGCGCGGACGAGCTGGCCCGCCGGTCCACCGTGCACGACGTGCTCGCGGTGACCGACCAGGTCGTCGCCGGGCTGCGGACCGAGCGGGCCGCGCAGGAGGACCCGGAGAGCGTCCAGGAGACCATCCGCGAGCTGACCGCGGCCGAGCAGCGGGCCGCCGGCCTGAAGGAGCGGTCCGCGCGCTGGCAGCAGACCCTCAACGACGGCGTCGCCGACCTCAACGCCGACATCGACTACGACCTGCGCGACCGGCTGCGCGAGATCGTCCGCGACGCGGAGGAGGTCATCCAGAACGGCGGCGACCCGACCCGGACGTGGGACCAGTTCACCACGTGGGTCGAGCGGTCCGCGGCGGCCGCCGCGTCGGCCAACTACGTGTGGGCGACCCAGCGCGCGCGGTACCTGGCCCAGCGGGTCGCGGAGCACTTCGACGAGGAGCGCACGCATCTGCTGCCGGCGCTGCGCATCGAGCCGTCGGACGCGATCCGGTCGGTGCGCTCGATGACCGTCAAGGACAACGAGGTGTGGAGCATCGGCCGACGGCTGATGACCGGGATGCGCGGCGGCTACACCGGCCTGCTGATGTTCGGCATGCTCGGCACGTTCGTGGGCTTCTCCCTGCTGAACCCGATCTCGGTCGGCGCCGCGCTGCTGATGGGCCGCAAGACCATCGGCGACGAGCGCAAGCGGATCGTCCAGAAACGGCAGAACGACGCCAAGACCGCGCTGCGCCGCTATGTCGACGACGTGACCTTCCACGTGGGCAAGGACTCCCGCGACATGCTGCGCGGCGTGCAGCGGGTACTGCGTGACCACTTCACCCAGCAGGCCGAGCAGATGAAGCGCTCGCTGCAGGAGTCGCTGAAGGCGGCGGAGACGTCGGTGAAGGCGACGAAGGCCGAGCGGGACGCCCGGCTGGCCGAGATCGGCGCGGAGCTGTCCGGGCTGGAGGCCGTGGCAGCGCGGGTACGCACCCTGCTGCCGCGGGAGAATGCGGGAGCGCTCCCGTGATCCTGTCCCACGCGGTGCGGCAGGTGCTGCACACGGCGCTCGCCGCGTACCACGACCAGCCCCGCGTCGCCGAGCACCTGCGCCACCAGCTGCGGCGGCTGGACGAGCCACTGCGGGTGGCGATCGCCGGCAAGGTCAAGGCGGGCAAGTCGACGCTGCTCAACGCGCTCGTCGGGGAGGCGGTCGCGCCGACCGACGCCGGCGAGTGCACCAAGGTCGTGACCTGGTACCGCAACGGCCCGGCGCCGCGGATCGTCCTGTACCCCAAGGAAGGCGGGCCCGCGGCGCTGCCGGTGGTCCGCCGGGACGGGGCGCTCGAGATCGACCTGGGCGGCACGCCGGCCGAACGGGTGGACCGGCTCGTCGTCGACTGGCCGGCGCAGAGTCTGCGGGCCACCACACTCATCGACACCCCGGGCGTCGCGTCGATCAACGACGGCGTCTCCAAGCGGACCGTGCGGTTCCTGGAGCCGGACGACGACACGCCGACCGAGGCGGACGCGGTGCTCTACCTGATGCGCCACCTGCACGTGGCCGACGCCGAGTTCCTCGAGGCGTTCCGCGACCAGGGCGTGGCGCGGGCGACCGCCGTCAACACCGTCGCGGTGATCTCCCGGGCCGACGAGATCGGGGCCGGCCGGCTGGACGCGATGTTCGCCGCGCGGGCGATCGCGACGCGCTACCGGTCCGAGCCCGCACTGCGCGGCCTGTGCCAGAACGTCGTCGCGGTGGCCGGGTTGCTCGCGCACACCGGCCGTACGCTGCGCCAGGCGGAGTTCGTCGCGCTCGCCGAGCTGGCACGCCTGCCGCGCGCGGAGCTCGACGCCTCGCTGCTGTCCACCGACCGCTTCCTGCGTGCCGACTCGGGACAGAGCCGGCGCGAGCTGGTCCGCCGGTTCGGCCTGTTCGGCATCCGGCTGGCCACCTCGCTGATCCGCCAGGGCTCGACGACCCCGACCGCGGTCGCGGACGAGCTGGTCGCCCGCAGCGGGCTGGGGGAGCTCCAGCGGGTGTTGCAGGTCCAGTTCGGCGAGCGGCGCGACCTGCTCAAGGCCCGCTCGGCGCTGCTGGCACTGGACCGCGTGGTGCGGTCCGACGGCGACGCGCGTGGCCTGGGCCGGGAGATCGAGCGGATCCTCGCCGGCGCGCACGAGTTCGCCGAGCTACGGCTGCTCGGCGCGCTGCGGTCCGGTCTGGTGGAGCTGCCCGGCCCCGTCGCGGAGGAGGCGGAGCGGCTGCTCGGCGGTACCGGCAACGCGCCGCCCGCGCGGCTCGGACTGCCCGAGGACGCGCCGCGCGAGGACGTGCACCGGGCCGCGTTCGACGCGCTGCGGCGCTGGCAGGGTCAGGCGGAGAACCCGATGTTCGGCCGCCGCGCGGCGGACGCGTGCCGGGTCGTGGTCCGGACCTGCGAGGGGATCCTTGCGCCGTCGTGAGCACCTCGCCCGCGCACGACGGCGGCATTCTGGGAGCATGGAGGTCGTGCGCCGCTTCGTCGACCTGAGCCACGCCGTCGAGCACGGCATGACGACCTACCCCGGCCTGCCCGCACCGACGGTCAGCACCTACCACGAGCGGGCCGAGCTCTCCCCCGGCGTGTCGTTCCACATCGGACGGGTCGACCTCGTGGCGAACACCGGCACGTACGTGGACGCGCCCTTCCACTACGACCCCGGTGGCGCCGACGTCGCCGAGCTGCCGCTGGCGCGCCTGGTGGACGTGCCGGCGTTGCGGGTGTCCGCGTACGGCGTGCCGGTGCTCGGGCCCGACGTCCTCGGCGAGCCGGACCGCCTGTGGGGCAAGGCCGTCCTGGTGCACACCGGCTGGTCGCGCCACTGGGGCACCGAGCGGTACCACCACGGCGGCCCGTACCTGACCGCGGAGTCGGCACGGTTCCTGGTCGACGCGAACGTCGCCATCGTCGGGGTGGACGCGCTGAACGTGGACGACGTCGACGACCCGACCCGGCCGGTGCACGACACGTTGCTGCGCAACGGGATCCCGATCATCGAGCACCTGACGAACCTGGCCGCCCTGCCCGACGACGGCTTCCGGCTGACCGCGCTCCCGGCTCCCGTCCGGGGTATGGGCAGCTTCCCGGTCCGCGCGGTCGCCGTCCTGCAGTAGGGCCACCTACCAGTTGACGAGCCCCTCCTGGGCCAGCATCCGGCGCACCACCTTGCCGGTGGCGTTGCGCGGCAGCTGGTCCACGAAGATCACGTCGCGCGGCACCGCGAAGCGCGGCAGGTGGGCGTGCACGTACTCGCGCACCGTCGCCTCGTGCAGCACGGCGCCCGGGCGCACCGCCACGTACGCCGCGAACCGCTGGCCGAACTCCCGGTCCGGCACGCCGACGACTGCCGCGTCGAGCACCTGCGGCATGGTCACCAGCAACTCCTCGACCGGGCGCGGGAAGACGTTCTCGCCACCCGAGATGATCATGTCGTCGTCACGGCCGGACACGAACAGCCGGCCGTCGGCGTCGAGGTAGCCACGGTCACCGGTGACCATCATGTCGTCGTAGACCGCGTTGCTGCCGCCGCCCACATAGCCCTCGAACAGCATGTCGTTGCCCACGCAGATCCGGCCCACCACCCCGGGCGGCACCGGCCGGCCGCGGCCGTCGAGGATCCCGACCCGCGTGCCGATCGGGCACCGGCCGGCCGTGGTCGGCGCGGCCCGCAGGTCGCGCGGGTCGGCGATGCTCGCCCAGGACACCTCGGTCGAGCCGTACAGGTTGTAGAGGACGTCGCCGAACACGTCCATGAACGAGGCGACCAGCCTCGCCGACAGCGGGGCCCCGCTGCTCGCCACCACCCGCAGCGAGGACGTGTCGTAGTTGCGAACCAGCCCGCGGGGGAGATCCATGATGCGCTGCAACATGATCGGAACGACGAACAGCGACGTGACCCGATGCTCCTCGATCAGCCGCAGCGTCTCCTCGGGGTCGAACCGCCGCTGCAACACCAGCTTCGCGTGCAGTGGCATGCCGAGCTGCATCGCCGCGAGCCCCCAGGTGTGGAACAGCGGCGCGGCGATCATCATCCGCTCCCCCGCGTGCAGCGGGATCCGCGAGAGCACGGCCGCCGCGGTGCGCAGCCCGTGCGGGTTGCGCCGCCGCGCGCCCTTGGGCTTGCTGGTCGTTCCGGACGTCAGCACGATGATCTTGCCGCGGGCCGCCGGGGGCTTGAGCTTCGCCGTCGACCCGGACTCGATCAGCGTGTCGAGGCTGGGCACGCCGTCACCCCACGTGCGGATGCAGGGCAGCGCCGGGGGCAGGTACTCGAACAGCGGGAAGAACTCGTCGTCGGCCACGATCACGACCGGCCGGTGAGTGTGCACGGTGTCGGTGACCTGGTCCGCGGACAGTCCGGTGTTCAGCAGGAGGACCGTGGCGCCGAGCTTGCCGCACGCGATCATCGACTCGACGATCGCGCCGTGGTTGCGGCACATCACCGCCATGCGCCGGCCCTGCTTGACCCCGTACTCGTGCAGCGCGTTGGCGAGCCGGTCCGTCCGGGCGTCGACATCGCGGAAGGTCAGGGTGCCGAACTCGTCGGCGATCGCGTCGTCGCGCGGCGCCCGGGCGGTCGCCGCGCCGTACCCGCCGGCGACGGTCGCCCCCCACTTGGCGAGCGCGTTCAGCTGCCGGACCACCCGGTCCGGCCGCCCGGGCGAGATGACACCGGCCTTGGTGAGGATCCGTGCGACGCCCAGCTGGCTCTGGTTGGTCGCGGCCTGGTCGAGCCGGCTGCGCGAGACGGTCAGTGGCCGGCCGGCCAGGTGGTCGTCGACGAGGGAGATCGCCTTGCGGGCCCGCTTGCGCAGCCACGACTCGGGCAGCCGGGAGCCCTTCGGGAGCGAGATCGCGAGCTGTATCTCCGTCCGCCTGCGCGCGAGCGGGGTGAGCCGGATCGACACGTGCCCGCCCGGCCACCGGTCGCTGATCAGCACGAGGTGCTCCGGCGGGCGGTGCACCAGCACGTCCACGTCGTGTCGGGCCACCGGCCCCTGCTCGATGCTGAACCGGACCTCGTACTGGCTACCGACACCCGTCTCGGCGTGGCTGGTCCGCTGCGCCCACGCGATCTCACGGACGAACCGCGGATACGACTCCAGGTCGTTGACGACGCTCCAGAGCCGCTCCCGCGGATGGTCGATGCGCTCGACCACTTCCACCAGGTCTGTCGACACGAAGCCCCTCCGTTCGCAAGGGCGAACGTCTAGAGCTATATTTACTAGCAGCGTGCTCCATTCGGGGCAATACCTTCGTCCCGTTCTATGGGACTTCAAGGCCACTAAACCTTGCGTACCAGGGTTTCGGTGCCCACCGTGGGATCGCTCTCCAGCGGCTCACGGAGCCCGGTCGCGACGAACCCGCTCCGCTCGAACAGCCCTCGCGCGGCGGTGTTGCCATCGGCGACCCGCAGCTCGACCCGCGACCAGCCGTTTTCCCGTGCCCAGGCAAGAACGTCGCGGACGAGCGCGCCGCCGACACCCCGCCCCCGAACCGCGGGCGCCGCCCACATCGCGATCAGCAGCACGGCGTCCGCACCGGGTGGCGTGTACCCGCCGACCGCCCCGACGACGCGGTCGCCGAGGGTCGCGACCGCCGTCATCCCGTTGGCCGGATCGAGCCGCTGCCGCCAGTCGGCCTCGCCGAACCCCTCCTCGCGGGCGAGCGACGAGCCGTACGCATGCGGCGCGTCCGCCAGCGACGCGAGGCGCACCTCGCGCCAGGTCCGCCAGTCGTCCGGGGTCAGCCGGCGCACGGTGATCGTCTCGGTCCCGGTCACGGACCGACGCTAGATCGGCGGCCGGCCGCCGGCAATCGAGTTATCCGGCCGCCTGCGCTACCACGACGGTCGCCTTCGCCGTGGTGGCGACCAGTGGCGGGCTCAGCACGTCCGCGGCGGACGGGCCACGCCCCGGCGCCGCGCGGCACAGCACGCGGGCGGTGAACTCGATGTCACGCGACCTGTTGCCGATCCGTACCAGCGTCGCGGTCACCTCCACGACGTCACCGGCCTGGATCGGGGCGAGGAACTCGACGTTCGAGTACCCGGCCAGCAGGCTCTCGTCGCCGTCTGTGTGGATCGACAGGTCGGTCGCCACGTCACCGAACAGCGCCAGGCCGTAGGCACCGTCGACGAGGTTGCCGCCGTAGTGCGCGTGCGCGTACGGCACGTACCGCCGGTGCGTCACCGAGAACCCCACGGTCATCCCGCCTCCCCGGAATTTGTTCTTTTGGTTACGTTGAGTTGGTGTGGTTCGTTGTCGAGGTACCGGTGGCTGGTTTGCGCCCCGTTCCCCTTAGGCGCGGTTGGCAATTTTCTCCCGTTCCTCTCAGGTGCGGTTGGCGACGCTTGTCTTTGTTTTGCAAGGCGTGGACGACGTAGCTGGCGACCTCGCCGGGTGTGGTGCCCCGGCCGAACACCCGGTCCACGCCGAGCTCGGCCGCCATCATGGGGTCGAACCGGGGGCCGCCGGCGATCAGCACCGGGCGGCGGTCGCCCATCGCCTCGCGGAACGCGGCCGACATCTCCTGCGTGTTCAGGATGTGCGCGTCTCGCTGGGTGACCACCTGGGACACCAGTACCGCGTCGGCCTTCTCCGACCGGGCGCACTTCACGAGCTCGGGCACGGTGACCTGCGCGCCGAGGTTGACCACCCGCAGCTCGCGGTAGTACTCGAGCCCCTTCTCCCCGGCGAAGCCCTTGATGTTGAGGATCGCGTCGATGCCGACGGTGTGCGCGTCGGTGCCGATACAGCCGCCGACCACGACCAGCTTGCGGCGCAACAGTTTCCGCACCGTCGTGTTCACTTCGGACGGTGTGAGCAGCGGGTACTCGCGTGCCACGACGGTGACCGCGTCGAGGTCGACGACGTGCCTGGCCGAGCCGTACACGACGAAGAACGTGAACTCGCCGCCGATGCCGTGCGAGTGCACGACCATCGCCGGGTCGAGCCCCATCTTGCTCGCCAGCTGCAGGGCCGCGCCCTCGGCCTTCGGCCCGGGTGGCACGGGCAGCGTGAACGACACCTGCACCATGCCGTCGCCGGTGGTGTCCCCGTAGGGCCGGACGTGGCTCATTCCGCCTCCCCGCAATTGACTCTTGTGGTCACGTCGTACAGGAACGTTCCTGTTTGGGCGCGTACTTGTGGCCGGCTTGCGTCACGTTCCCCTGAGGTGCCGCTGAGAATGTGGCCGCCTGAGGTGCCGAGAAGGTGTCTCATCTTGTGTCCCTCGACTCGAGCATGTCCGCGGCCGGGTTGACGTAGCCGTCGGCCTTCTCGATCACGCCGTCGGCGCCCTTTCCCGCTTCCGGCGGTCGTTTCATCAACCCGAAGGTGCCGTCGGCGATCGCGTTCAGCAGGCCGTCGCGGACGATGCGGTCCAGCAGGTCGACCGCCTCGCCGAGCACCTGGTGCGCCCGCTTGACGATCAACCCGTCCGGCGCGGGGCGGAAGTCCTCGCGCAGCCCGGCCGCCGCGTTCAGCACGTACTTCACGTTGCGCAGCGCGAGGTCCCGGTCGGACAGGAACGGCGTGACGACCGCCTCGGTCATCATGCCGACGAGCAGGATCGACTGTCCGGTGAGGACACCGGCGAGGTTGAAGAACCCGTCCAGCAGGTAGCCGCCCCAGACGTCGCCGGTCATGTGCTTGGTCGGCGGCATCCACTTCAGCGGGGCGTCCGGGAACAGCTCGCGGGCCAGCAGCGCGTGCGCCAGCTCCAGCCGGAACGACTCTGGCACCGCGGGGTTGATCTCGAACGCGTGGCCGAGTCCGAGCAGCTCGTCGGGCAGCCCGGCCTCGTGCGCGAAGTGCTCGTTGAGCAGCTGCGACACGGTGACCGTGTGCGCGGCGTCCACGGCGTCGGCGGTGGTGAGGTAGTTGTCCTCGCCGGTATTGATCACGATGCCGGCGCGGGCGTGCACCTGGCGGGAGAACCGCTGGTCCACGAACGTGCGGATCGGGTTGATGTCGCGGAAGAGGATGCCGTACATCGAGTCGTTGAGCATCATGTCGAGCCGCTGCAGCCCGCCCAGCACGGCGATCTCCGGCATGCACAGCCCGGACGCGTAGTTCGTCACCCGGATGTAGCGACCGACCTCCTTGGACACCTCGTCCATCGCCGCCCGCATGATGCGGAAGTTCTCACTCGTGGCGTAGGTGCCGGCGAACCCGTGGTGCGTGGCACCTTCCGGCACGTAGTCCAGAAGGGACTGTCCGGTCGAGCGGATCACCGCGATGATGTCCGCTCCCGCGCGGGCGGCGTTCGCGGCCTGCACGACGTCCTCGTCGATGTCCCCGGTCGCCACGATCAGGTAGATCCACGGCCGCTGCGGCGGGTTGCCGAACCGGGCGACGAGCCTGTCGCGCTGGTTCCGGTTGCGGTCGACGGTACGCAGCCCCCTGGCGACCGCGGTACGGCCGGCCCGTGCCGACCGCTCCGCGTCGCGTCCACTGGGGACGGTGTACCGCACCTGGCCGGCGGCCGTCGCCTCGGCCAGCTCGGTCAGGGTCGCGAGCCCGTGCTCGCGCATCGCGTGGAAGGCCGGGACGACGACGCCGTGCTCGAGCCCGCAGTGCTCGCGGACGGTGTCGACCACCCGGTTCACCCACGGCACGTCGCCGGCCCGGTGGGTCGAGTCGGCGCCGGTGATGCCGGCGAGGCGCAGCGTGGCGCGCTCCACGGCGACCGTGGTGTGCGCTCTGGCTATCCCGACCACGGGCTCGGCTGCCCGCGCCGCGAGCTCGCGCGCGGTGGCGACCACGTCGGGATCGAGGTCGAGCAAGGCCATCACGACACCTCCGTGTTCATCGATCACTCCGCTCCTTCGCTCTCGCCGCGGTAGATCGTGTCTCCATCGAGGACGGTGCGCACGCAGGTCTCACCGCGCCACACCGCGAACGTGGCCGGCGCACCGGCCTCCAGCGTCCCGCCGGTCTCGCCGGCCGCGACCCAGCCGCCGGCGGTGTGCGCGGCGAACGCGTCGTCGAACGTGAGCCCCGCGCCGGGTGTGCGGTGCTCCACCGCGGCGCGGACCGTGGCCCACGGGTCGACCGGGGTGATCGGCGCGTCCGAGCCGAACGCGAGCGTGAGCCCGCTCGCGGCGAGCATCGCCAACGGGTTGAGCCCGGCGGCCCGGTCGGCACCGAGCCGCTGGGCGTACATGCCGTCACGGCCGCCCCACTCCGCGTCGAAGCGCGGCTGCACCGACGCGACGACCCGGAACCGGGCGAGCTCCGCGGCCTGCTCCTCGGTGATCATCTCCAGGTGCTCCAGCCGGTGCCGGACCGCGCCGAGCGCCTGCTCCCCCACCACCTTCTCGGCCAGCCGGAAGCCGGCGACCACCGCGCCGACCGCGTCGTCGCCGATCACGTGGAAGCCGGCCTGGACCCCGGCCTCCGAGCACGCGACCAGGTGCTCGGCGATCCGCTCGGCATCGAGGTAGCGGGCACCGGTCGTCTCCGGCGCGTCGGCGTAGGGCTCGCGCAGCGCCGCCGTGCGGGAACCGAGCGCACCGTCGACCAACAGGTCGCCCGCGAGCCCGCGGGCGCCGGGCGGCCGTGCGCCGAACGCGCCCCAGTAGCCGACGACCCGCGGCAGCGGGCCGCTGCGCGCGAGCAACTCGCGGAAGTCCTCCGCGCCGGCGAGGTCCGGACCGCCGCACTCGTGCACGCAGGCCACCCCCATCGACGCCGCGTGCCGCAGGAACGACAGCTGGGCCGCGCGGCGCGCCTCGGCGGTGATCGAGTCGCGAGCGGCGCCACGGACGTGGTGATGCGCATCGCGGGTGAGCGGTCGCTCGTCCGACCAGCCGGCGGCCGTGAGGGTGGCCGGCGCGAGGTCCACGAGGGCGGTCGAGACGAGCGCGGAGTGCGCATCGACCCGGGTCAGGTACACCGGGGTGGCGCCGGCGACCGCGTCCAGCTCGGCACGGGTCGGCGGGCGGTTCTCCGGCCACCGCGTCTCGTCCCAGCCGTGGCCGGTCGCGAGCACGCCCGGCTCGGCTCGAACCCGGTCCCGGACCGCGTCGAGCACGTCGCCGAGTGACCCGGCCCCGGTGAGGTCCAGCCCGGTGCGCAGCAGGCCGGCCGAGGTGGCGTGCACGTGCGCGTCCACGAACGCGGGTGCCACGAGCGCGCCGGCCAACTCGACCGTCGCGGCCGCCGGAGGTGCGTCGGCCGTGGTCCCGACCCAGGTGATCACGCCGTCCTCGACGGCCAGCGCGGTCGCGGCACCACCGAGACCGCCGCCGAGATCGCCGCCGTGGATCCGGCCGCCGGTGTAGAGGGTCGTCATGTGGGAGAAGTCTGCCGTTCCCGCCGCTCGAACAGGTCGCGAACCCCCGGGGTCGAGCGGAGCAGGTCGAGGGCGAACGTCGCGTGCCCGGGGACGTAGCCGTTGCCGATGAGCATCCGGACGTCGGCGGCCAGCCCCTCGGCGCCCAGCGCGGCCGCGGAGAACGAGGTCGCCATCGAGAAGAACACGATGGTGCCGCCGTCCACGGTGGCGAGGATCGCGCCGTGCTCGCAGCCCGGCACGTCCACGCAGACGACCGTGACGTCCGCCCGCGCGCCGACCGCCGCCGCCACCGCGACCGGGTCACGCGCGTCGGCGAGCACGACCTCGTCGGCGAGGCCCGCGGCGCGCACCGCGTCCGCCTCCGCCCGGGTCGGTACGAGCGCGACCAGCCGGCCCGCCCCGGCCCGGCGGGCCGCGGCGAGCGAGAGGCTGCCCGACTTGCCGCCGCCGCCCAGCACCAGCACCGACGGCCCGCCCTGGTCGCCGGTGCCGGCCTCGCGGACCACGCGGTCGGTCAGCGCGGGCGCGCCGCAGACGTCCAGCACGGACAGGGCGAGCTCGTCGGGCAGGTCGTCGGGGAGCACGGCGGCGATCGAGCGTCCGAACAGGACGGCCGTGCCGCGGCACGGAATCTGCTCGCTCGCGCCGCTCCAGCGCGCCAACCCGTCGTCGATCCGGAGTGGAGTGAGCGTGAGCGACACGAGCGTCGCGATCCGGTCGCCGGGCCGCAGGCCCAGCGGCGACTCCGGGCCGACCTCGCGGACCGCGCCGAGCAGCATGCCGCCCGACCCGGTGACCGGGTTGTGCAGCTTCCCGCGCTCCGTGATGATGTCGAGCACCGCGCGCCGGACGGCATCGGGATCGCCGTGCTGCTCCCGTAGCTGGCGGTAGGACGCGGCGTCAAGGTTCAGGACCTCGACGTCCACGAGGACTTCATCGGGCCACGAGCGAGTCTCTGTCGACAGTCGCCAGGCTTGCTGCGGCAGCACCCCGGTCGGCTCGAGCACACGATGTAGACCGTATGCGGAAGTCAACACAACCCTCCGTCAGTAGGATTTGCGCCTAGACTATGTTCTGACAGCATATCTTTACGTCAACAGACCGACGAGGAGAACAGATGACGGCAGCGCGCCGCGTAGTCACAGCCGCCACGACGGTCTCCGAAGCAGTGGACGAGACCTCCCGGCAACCGTACGAGTACGTCAGACGGGAGCTGGTGGAGCCCGACTGGCGACGATTCCCGGGTTGGCGTGACATCACGGATGCCCAATGGCGTGACGCTCAGTGGCAGCGCGTGCACTGCGTGAAGAACATCAAGCAGCTCCGGGCGGTCGTCGGCGACCTGCTGGCCGAGTCGTTCTACCACGACCTGGTCGTCGACCAGGGCGAGCACGCGACGATGTCGATGCTCCTGCCGCCGCAGATGCTGAACACGATGGCGCCGGGCGCGGACCTGGGACAGGACGCGTTCACCAAGGCGTTCCTCGCGGATCCCGTGCGCCGGTACATGATGCCGGTCGCGAGCGACCGCGATCCACAATGGCCGAACCACCCGTACTCGTCGCGGGATTCCTTGCACGAGGCGGAGATGTGGGTCGTCGAGGGGTTGACCCACCGCTACCCCACCAAGGTGCTGGCCGAGCTGCTGTCGACCTGTCCGCAGTACTGCGGACACTGCACCCGGATGGACCTGGTCGGCAACTCGACCCCGCAGGTCGACAAGCACCGGCTGGCGCTCAAGCCGGTGGACCGCCAGGACCAGATGATCGACTACCTCAAGCGCACGCCCGGCGTGCGGGACGTGGTGGTCTCCGGCGGGGACGTCGCGAACGTGCCGTGGCACCAGCTCGAGGCGTTCCTCATGCGCCTGCTCGACATCGACACCGTGCGGGACATCCGCCTGGCCACCAAGGCGCTCGCCGGCCTGCCGCAGCACTGGCTGCAGCCGAAGGTCGTCGAGGGCCTCGAGCGCGTGGCCCGCACCGCGGGCCGGCGCGGCGTCAACCTGGCGATCCACACGCATGTGAACCACGTGCAGTCGGTGACCCCGCTCGTGGCCGAGGCGACCCGGACGGCGCTGGAGATCGGCGTGCGGGACGTGCGCAACCAGGGCGTGCTGATGCGCGGCGTCAACGCCACGCCGGACGACCTGCTCGACCTGTGCTTCGCCCTGCAAGGGGAAGCGAACATCCTGCCGTACTACTTCTACATGTGCGACATGATCCCGGGCGCCGAGCACTGGCGGGTCGCGGTGTGGGAGGCCCAGCAGCTCCAGCACGCGATCATGGGCTACCTGCCCGGCTACGCCACGCCGCGGATCATCTGCGACGTGCCGTATGTCGGGAAACGGTGGGTGCACCAGCTCGCCGAGTACGACACCGAGCGCGGCATCTCGTACTGGACGAAGAACTATCGCACCGGCATCGAGCGCGCCGACCCCGACGCGCTGGGCCGCAAGTACCCCTACTACGACCCGATCGCCACGCTCCCGGAGGCGGGCCAGAAGTGGTGGGCGGACTACGAGTCGGCCGCGGGCGAAGGGACCGACCCGCTCGGCGACGCGGAGTGACCTAGGCGTCCACACGGGACACGTGGAGCGGCGCGCGCCCGGTGTCCGAAGTAGACGAACCGGGGCCGGTCGCGTGGCCACCGGCTCCGGGTGCCGGCGAGGTGGTCCTCGCGGCACGGGGTGCCCGGCGAGCGCCTTGGGCTCGCCGGGCGCCGGGGTACGTCTCTCTCCACCGGCCACACCCTGGGTGATCACGTAAACGCACAGTGAAGTGGCCTTCTTTGGGCCTACCGGGAGCGGGATCGGTCAGGAACACTCTCGCAGGTCGGTCGTCACACAACGCGACCAACTGATGCGAGGGAGAGAGGCGTGTCCATCAGAAGGAGGACGCTCGCGGCGGCGATCCTGCCCGCGCTCGCGGCGAGCATGATCGGGCTTACGGCAGCCTTGCCGGCACAGGCAGGACCCGAGCCGGCGACCGGTGTGCAGGCACAGGACGATCTCCTCGACCAGCTCGAGGCCGTCCCCGGGCTCACGGTGGTCTCCGAGGAACCGGCACCCGCACCCGGCTACCGGTTCTTCTTCCTGACCTTCCGCCAGTCCGTCGACCACACGAACCCGCAGGGGCCGACGTTCGAGCAGCGCCTGCAGCTGCTCCACCGCGACACGTCCCGGCCGATGATCCTGCACACCACCGGCTACGACATGCCGGAGGTCGCGTTCCGCTCGGAGCCGACCGCGCTCGTCGACGGCAACCAGATCTCCGTGGAGCAGCGGTTCTTCACCCCGTCCCGGCCGGAGCCGGCGGACTGGTCCAAGCTGAACATCTGGCAGGCGGCCACCGACCACCACAAGATCGTCCAGGCGCTGAAGACGATCTACGCCGCCAAGTGGATCTCCACGGGCGCCAGCAAGGGCGGCATGACCTCGGTCTACCACCGCCGGTTCTACCAACGTGACGTGGACGGCGTGGTCGCCTACGTCGCGCCCAACGACCCGAACAACAAGCAGGACCGGGCGTACGACGACTTCTTCGCGAGCGTCGGCTCGACCCCGGCGTGCCGCACCGCGCTGAAGGACCTCCAGCAGGAGGCGCTGTCCCGGCGCACGAACCTGGTCAACCTGTACGACCAGTACGCCGCCGAGAACGACCTCTCGTTCGAGCGGGTCTTCGGCTCGACGGACAAGGCGTTCGAGATGACCGTGCTCGACACCGAGTGGGCGTTCTGGCAGTACTCGAGCGAGGCCGACTGCGGCGCCGTGCCGCCGCGGACCGCGACCGACCAGGAGATCTTCGACTTCATCGACAGCGTCGCGAGCTTCTCGTTCTACGCCGACCAGGGGATCCTCCCGTACACGCCGTACTACTACCAGGCCGCGACACAGCTCGGCTGGCCGCAGCCGAAGTTCTCCTACCTCAAGGATCTGCTGCACTACCCGAACCTCTACGTGGCGAACTCCAGCCTGCCGCCGGAGCTGCGCTCCGCGCACGACCCGTGGCCGATGACCGACGTGGACCGGTGGGTGAGCAAGGACGCGAGCGAGATGCTGTTCGTCTACGGCTCCAACGACCCGTGGGGTGCCGAGCCGTTCCACCCGAGCGACAAGGACTCCTACACCTACACGGCACCGGGCGCCAACCACGGCGCGGACATCGAGGCGCTGAACCCGGCCGACCGGGCCGCCGCCACCGCGACGGTCCTGCGCTGGGCCGGCGTGAGCGCCGCCCCGGCCGCCGAGTCCGCGGAGACCCGCGCGCTCGACCAGCGGGACCCGCGGAACATCCGCCGCCCGCTCTGACCCAGGTCACCAACGGCGGTCACGAAACGGCGCTCCCCGGCAACCGGGGGGCGCCGTTCTCGTGTCGGCGGCCCGCCGGCAGCTACCCTTGAGCGCGATGCGACCGACCGGATGGCGAGCGTGGGTCACGCTCGCGGTGGTGATCCTGCTGTTCGGCACGGTTCTGCTCGTGAGTGACGGCCGCGCACCCGACCCCACCCCGCTGCCCGGCCCACCGCAGGACGCGCCGCGCGTGCTGGTCGCCATGGGCGACAGCACGATCTCCGGCGAGGGCGCGGGCGAATACGAGGAGGGCACCGACGGCGAGGACGGCAACTGGTGCCACCGCTCCCGGCACGCCTCGATCCACCAGACAGGCCTGGAGACGATCGACCGGACGTTCAACCTGGCGTGCTCGGGTGCGCCGTCCCCGCAGGTCGGGCTGGGCGACGTCGAGCAGTACACCGAGCCGTCCCAGGCGGAGCGGCTCGCGGCGATCGCGGCCGGCAACCGCGTGGCCGCGGTCGTCGTCGGGGCGGGCGCGAACGACGAGCCGGCGTTCTCGCACGTGCTCGACGCATGCGTCGAGGCG
Organism: Actinophytocola sp.; assembly: GCF_050699935.1. NCBI lineage: Bacteria > Bacillati > Actinomycetota > Actinomycetes > Pseudonocardiales > Pseudonocardiaceae > Actinophytocola > Actinophytocola sp. The sequence goes on along the minus strand of NZ_JBOHGB010000067.1, from coordinate 19,204 downwards.
TGGACCGGCCGGGGCGAGCCGTGCGGCGAGTCCGTCGGGCCGGAGTGGTCGCAGCGGGTGGACAAGATGGTGCCGAAGCTGGTTCGGGCGCTCGAGGACATCCGGACGGTGATGAGCAACGCCGGTTACGAGGAGTCCGACTACCAGCTGATCGTCCAGTCGTACGCGGCGCCCGTCGGCCCGAACGTGGCCGACGGTCTGCAGGACCTGTCCGGCTGCCCGTTCCGTTCCGACGACCTGCGCTGGGTCCAGCGCGACGCCGTCCCGGTCCTCACCGCCGGGGTCCGGGAGGCGGCGGCGCGGGTCGGCGCGAGGTTCCTGGACCTGTCCCGGGCGGGCATCGGCCACGAGGCGTGCTCCAACGAACGTGACCAGAGCACGGAGTGGTTCCGCCGGCTGGCGGTCAAGTGGGACGACCTGCAGCACGAGGACCGCGCGACGCACGCCCTGCAGGAGTCCTTCCACCCCAACGCGACGGGCCACGAGCAGATCGGCGGCTGCCTGGGCGAGTTCCTGTACACGCCGGACCAGGCGGCGGCCTGCCTGGCCGGCGAGGGCGGCGACCTGCACCCCGCGAGCAGCGTCGGTCCCTGAGTCGGTCCCGGAATCGGCCCTTTGTCGGTCCCGGAATCGGCCACCTGACGGTGCCCAGCGTTCACCAAGGTGCCCTACGGTGACCGCACACCCGCTTCCTCAACCGACGGAGGTCACGACGTGCGGGCCCTGCATCGTTCCCTGCTCCTGCTCCTCGCCCTGGTCGGACTCGTCGCCGCCACGCTCCCGGCGGCCGCGAGCCCACCCCACGGCGTCGCGCCTCTCCCCCAGGCCCACGCGCACAACGACTACGAGCACGACCGTCCCCTCCTCGACGCGCTCGACCACGGCTTCACGAGCGTCGAGGCGGACATCTTCCTCGCGGACGGCGAGCTGCTCGTGGCGCACGACCCGGAGGATCTCGACCCCGACCGGACGTTGCGGTCGCTCTACCTGGATCCCTTGCGGCACAAGGTGACCCACGGCGGCATCTATCCGGGCGAGCGCGTCGACTTCCAGCTGCTGATCGACATCAAGACCGAGGGCGAGTCCACCTACGCCGCCCTCGACGCGGTGCTGCGCTCGCCGCGGTACCGGTTCCTCTGGAGCGCCTACCGCTTCGGCCACGTCCGGCGCGGCCCGGTGACCGCGGTCGTCTCCGGCAACCGGCCGCGCGCCACGATGGAGTCCCAACAGACCCGGTTCGCGTTCTACGACGGCCGCATCGCCGACCCCGACGACCTCGGCCCCGGGGACGACGCCCGGCTGACCCCGCTGGTGTCGGACAACTGGACCACGCTCTTCTCCTGGCAGGGCACGGGCGAGATGCCGGCCGACGAGCGGGCCGAGCTGAAGCAGATCGTCGACACGGCCCACGCGGCCGGCCAGCGAGTCCGCTTCTGGGCGACACCCGACGCACCGGGACCCGAACGTGACGCGGTCTGGCGCGAGCTAGTGGCGGCCGGGGTGGACCACATCAACACCGATGACCTCGCCGGGCTCGAGAAGTTCCTGCGCGCGGCGGCTGTGTCCGCGGCCTGACCCACCGGCCGGCGGCGTCCGCGCGACGGGCGCCGCCGGCCCGTTCGTCCTCGGTGGACCTCTCGGGCCGACGAGCTGATCGCGGGCGGCGGAGTCAGTCGGCGGTGGCGGTCCTGCGGGCGCGGAAGGCCGCCGCCTTGACGCGGTTCTGGCATGCCGTCGAGCAGAAGCGGCGGGTGCCGTTGCGAGAGATGTCGACGTAGATCCGGTCGCAGCCGGCCGCGTTGCAGATGCCCAGCCGGTCCACCGCCGGGTTGCCCAGCACGATCGCCAGCGCGGTGGCCATGGACGCGGCGCAGCCCACGGCCCACTCCGCGTCCGCGCTGTGGAAGTGCAGGTGCCACGGCTCGCCGTCGTGCCGGGCCAGCATCGGCATCGCGCCCGTGGCGCGCATGATCGCGTTCAGCTCGAAGCAGGCGCCGTCCACCTCGCCGGCATCGACCAGCTCGACGACTCGCCGCAACCGGGTCGCCCAGCCCGCGAGCTCCGCCGCCTCCGACTCGCTCGGGTGGCCGGTCGCTCGCGCGTACGGCACCACCTCCCGTACCGCGGCGACCAGGTCGACCGGCCGCGTGAACCGCCGACCGTGGCGCTCTCCGGGCGTCACGTCGTTGATCAACCGCACCGCGTACGTCAGGACGTCGCTCGTATGACTGTCAAAGTTCACTTGACCAGTTACCTCTCCGCCAGCTAACGTCACTGCCATTGACAATATAGACAGTTATGGAGGTGCGCGATGCAGGGTACGACGGCACAGCGGTGGGTCCGGCGCTGGGACGCGCAGCAGGAGCGCTACGTCCCCGACCGCGAGGAGCGGTTCCGGGTGGTCATCGACGTCGTCCGGGCCGCGGTCGGCACCGGGCCGGCCAGCGTGGTCGACCTGGGCTGCGGCCCGGGATCACTCTCGGCGAGACTCGCGGCCGCGCTCCCCCGGGTGGACGTGGTCGGGGTGGACGCGGACCCGCTGCTGCTCGGCCTCGGCGCGGCGAACACCGGGCCGCGGGTGCGGCTGGTCCAGGCCGACCTCGGCTACCCCACCTGGCCGGACCGCACCGGGCTCGCCGGACCGTGGGACGCGGCGGTGTCCTCGACCGCCCTGCACTGGCTCGACCCCGACTCGCTCGCCGCGCTGTACCGGACGCTGGCCGAGCGGCTGCGACCCGGAGGCGTGTTCGTCAACGCCGACCACATGGCCCCCGGAATGTCTACTGTGGACACGATCGCGGCGGCCGTGCGCGAGGCCCGGACCGCCCGCGCCGGCACCGGGAACAACGAGGACTGGGCGCAGTGGTGGCAGGCGCTGGGCGAGGACACCGAGCTGGCCCCACTGCTCGACGGCCGCCCCGCCACGCCGATCGACCACACCGAGAACGAGCTGACCGTCGGCCAGCACGCGGAGCTGCTGCGGGCGGCCGGGTTCACCGAGGCCGCCCCCGTTTGGCAGTTCGGCGACGACCACGTGCTCGTCGCGGTCCGGTAACTACAGCGCCGGCGAGCGGCCTTCGTACGGAGTGGACAGTACGACCGTGGTGCGGGTGGACACCTTGGCGGACTCGCGGATCCGGCGCAGCAGGTCCTCGAGCGCCGCCGGGGAGGCCACCCGCACCAGCAGGATGTAGGACTCGTCGCCGGCCACCGAGTAGCACGCCTCGATCTCGCGGACGTGGCTGATCCGCTGTGGATAGTCGTCCGGCGCTGCCGGGTCGATCGGCGTCAGCGAGATGAACGCGGTCAGCGGCAGCCCGATCACCTCGGCGTTGAGGTGCGCGGAGTACCCGCGGATCACGCCGCGCTGCTCGAGCCGGCGCACCCGCTGGTGTACCGCCGACACCGACAGGCCGACCCGTTCGGCGAGATCGGTGAAGCTGCATCTGCCGTCCGCGGACAGCTCGCGGGCGATGGCCTGGTCGATCGGCTCCAACTCCGAGGCCGTCATGCCGGAAGGACGGTCAGCTCGTGCGGCCGGACGTTCAGCGGCTCGACACCGTCCTCGGTGACCACCACGATGTCCTCGATCCGCGCGCCCCACCGGCCCGGCTGGTAGATGCCCGGCTCCACGGAGAACGCCATGCCCGGCTCGAGCGGCAGCGTGTTGCCCGCGACGATGTACGGGTCCTCGTGCACGTCGAGCCCGATGCCGTGGCCGGTGCGGTGGATGAAGTACTCGCCGAACCCGGCGTCGGCGATGATCCGGCGCGCCGCCGCGTCGACGTCCTGCGCCGCCACACCCGGCCGGACCGCCTCGACGGCCGCCGCCTGCGCGGCCTGCAGCACCGCGTAGGTGTCGGCCACGTCCTGCTGGCGCGGCTCGCCGAGCACGTACGTGCGCGTGCTGTCCGAGCAGTAGCCCTCCGCGACCGGGCCGCCGATGTCGACCACCACGACGTCGCCCGCCTCGAACACCCGGTCCGACAGGCTGTGGTGCGGGCTCGCGCCGTTCGGGCCGGAACCGACGATCACGAACTCGGCGACCGTGTGGCCCTCCTCGACGATCGCGGCCGCGATGTCCGCGCCGGCCGCCGCCTCGGTACGGCCGACCCGGACGAACTCCGCCATCCGCGCGTGCACCCGGTCGATCGCCGCACCGGCCCGGCGCAGCGCGGCGACCTCGGCGGCGTCCTTGCGCATCCGCAGCTCGCGCACGATCGGCCCGGCCAGGACCTGCTCGGCGCCCGGCAGCGCGCGGCGCAGGCCCAGCACGTGCAGCGCCGGCATCATGTCGCCCAGCGCCACCCGGGACACCCCGCCGAGCCGCGACGCGACCAGCGTGTACGGGTCCTCGGCGTCGACCCAGGTGGCGATCTCGACGCCCAGCTCCTCGGTCGGCACCGCCGCGTAGCCCGGCGCCTCCAGCTTCGGCACCACGAGCACCGCCGGCGCGCCAGTGGGCACGACCAGGCAGGTCAGCCGCTCGAAGGAGGTGCCGGTCCCGCCGAGCAGGTAGCGCAGGTCCGAGCCGGGTGCCATGAGCAGGGCGTCCACGCCGGCGGTTCCGGCGGCCTCCCGGGCACGGTCCAGCCGCGCGCGCAGTGCCGTCGGATCGATCGCGGGAACGGTGGTCGACATGCGGGAAAGCCTAGTCCCTGGCGTCCGGTGCCTCATGTCAGCGACATGTCGGCGCGGCGTCCGCCCACGTCTACCCGGGTCGGCCCCGGTCGGGGCACTGTCACTCGCGCCTCCCGGCATGGCAGGCTTGCGCCCGTGAGTGGTCCCCTCGCGCTGCTGGACTCGGCGAGCCTGTACTTCCGGTCCTACTTCGCGCTACCCGATTCGATGACCGCCCCGGACGGGACGCCGGTCAACGCCGTGCGCGGGTTCGCCGACACGGTCGCCCGCATCCTGACCGAGCGGAAGCCGTCGCGGCTCGTGGCCTGCATGGACGCCGACTGGCGACCGGCCTTCCGGGTCAAGGCGCTGCCCTCGTACAAGGCGCACCGGGTCGCCGACCCGGTCAACAACATCGAGGAGGTGCCGGACACGCTGACCCCGCAGGTGCCGATCATCCTCGACCTGCTGGACGCGGTCGGCCTCGCCACGGCCGAGGCCGCCGGCTACGAGGCCGACGACGTGATCGGCACGCTCGCGCACCGCGAGACGACCCACCCGGTGGAGGTCATCTCCGGCGACCGGGACCTGTTCCAGGTGGTGCGTGACGAGCCGACACCGGTGTCGGTCGTCTACGTCGGGCGCGGCTGGGCGAAGGCGGAGGTGCTCGGGCCGCGCGAGCTGGCCGCGCGCTACGACCTGCCACCCGAGAACAGCGGGCCCGCCTACGCCGACATGGCGCTGCTGCGCGGAGATCCCTCCGACGGGCTGCCCGGCGTGACCGGGGTCGGCGAGAAGACCGCGGCGAAGCTGATCACCCGGTTCGGCTCGCTGGAGGGCCTGCTCGCCGCCGCGGCCGCGGGCGACAAGCTGGTGCCGTTGCGGGTCAAGACCGCCCTCTCCGACGCCGCCGCGTACGTCGCCGCCGCACCGCTCGTGGTCCGCGTGGCGGTCGACGCCGCGGTGACCGTGGACCGGCCCGACGCCGTGCCCGCCGCGCCGCGCGACCTGGACCGGGTCCGGGCACTGCAGGAGACGTGGGACCTCGGCGCGTCCGTGGACCGCCTCCTCGCCGCACTGGCGGCCGCAGGAAACTAGGGACGGTCTCGCGGGGGACCGTCTCGTGGATCTTCGTGTGAGGTCTTGTGCCTACCAGCGCGACCTCAGGGGTACCGTGACGGCGGCCAGCCACGATCAACCCGGTATTCGCACCGTTCGCTGGGACGCGACCAACACTTTTGATTCCGGAGAGGCGGGCTAGAACAAGCTACCGCACCAGGACGGGCGGTCCGTGGCGAACAGCCGGTCGGCCGCGGCGAGCGCGGCCGGGTCGTGCCCGGTGAGCCGGCCGATCGCGGCGAGCGTCGACGGGCGCCAGGTGCCGAAGTAGATCATGCCGAGCGCCTCCGCGCTCATCGTGAGCGCGGCCGGCGCGCCGGTCCGCTCCATCCCTTGTGGACTGATCAGGTAGCGGCCGGCGTTGGTGGGCAGCAACTGATCCACGATCTCGACCACCACCGGGTCGGCCGGGCCGTACGTGCGCGCGCCGAGCGCGGCGGGCACGTCCACGACCCGCACCCACAGCTCGTCCTCCTGCTCGCCGCGGATCGCGTACAGGTCGACGAGCATCGCGTCGAGCGGGTCGTCCGTCGGCCGCACGTAGACGGTGACCTCCTCGACCAGGTCGATGCCGAGCAGGAACCGCCACAGGTCGTTGGCGACGTGCTGGGTGGCGGCCATGAAGTCGAGCACCGCGATCGAGGCGCCGACGCGCGGGTCGTCGGAGGGGAACTGGCTCGGCCGGTAGCCGACGAAGCCGTCGATCACGCCGTCCGGGTCGTAGTGCGCGGCGGCGCGGAAGTAGCCGTGCGCCATGCGGTACTCGTAGCCGAGGACCCACCAGTGCGACGAGCGGCTCATCATCCCGGCGCGGGTGTGCCGCAGCCGCGGGTAGGCCTCGGGCAACAGTGTCATCACCTCGTCCCTGGTGAGCAGCCGCACCGTGCCGGCGGTCGGCACCTCGGGCCGCATGCGCGCCCGAGGCGAGCGCACGCGCATGGTGTGGACGCGGGTGCCCACGCCGTAACCGAAGCGCCCGTAGATGGTCGGCTCACTGGCGTGCAGGGCGGCGAACACCTCACCCGCCGTGGCGATCTCGGCGAGTTGCAGGCGCACCATCCCGGTGAGCGCGCCGCGCCGCCGGTGGTCGGTGCGCACGCCGACCGCGGTCACGGCGGCCATGGGCAGGACCGCGCCGCCGGGCACCGTCATGCCGGCGGACAACGAGGTGACCGAGCCGATCATCGTGGTGCCGGCGAAGGCGCCGTAGGTGCGACCCGGCTCGTAGATCTTCCGGGCGATCGCCCACTTCTCGTCGTTGAGCGGCTCGTCGTGCAGCGCCTCGCGGAAGACGTCGTTCGCCACCCGCAGCTCGTCGTCCCGGACCGCCCGGTACTCGAACTCGGTGTCCCGGGCAGGCGACAGGGTCTGGGTCATCCGCCGATGATGCCCTTCTCCGACGCCGCGCCGCGACCGATTACTCCGGCGGGCTGACCTCGAACTCCCCGTTCTCGTTGAGCACGCTCACGGTGACGGTCTTCTCCTGCCCCGCGACCGTGACCGTGCAGTCGACCTCGAGCGCGAGCTCGGCCGGGCAGTCGACCTCGCCCACGTCGGTGAGCTGGTACTCCTGCTCGAGGATCTTCGCCACGCCGTCGGCGCCTTCGAGGAGCTGCTCGTTCAGCACGTCGGGCGAGGGCAGCTCGACATCCGGCACCTCGGGCAGCTCGACGCTGTCCTCACCGCACCCAGCGAGCAGAAACACCGGCACCGCAACGAAACCCACGACCCGACGACGCACACGACTCCCTCCGGAACCCGGACAATTGGGTGCCGAGCGTATCGTGCGTCAGCCGCCTTCGGGCGTGGACACCTCGTACTGGCCCTCGTCGTTCACGACGGTGATCTTGACGGTCCGCTTCTCGTCGCGGATGGTCACCGTGCACTCGAACGTGTTGCCCTGCTTGACTTCCTGGTCGGCCGGGCAGTCCACATCGGTGATTTCCTCGGCGGGCTCGTTGTAGTTCTCCACGAGGATCTTCTTCACACCCTGGTCGCCCTGCAGCGCGGCTTCGTCGAACACCTTCTTGGTCAGGAAGCCCGGCGTCACGAAGCCCAGCACGCCGAACGCGCCGGCCGCCAGCACGACGACGACCACGACGACCCAGATCCACGCGCCGCCCTTCTTCGGCGGCGGCCCGTACGGCGACTGGCCCGGGTAACCGGGCTGCTGGCCGTACCCACCGTAGGGCTGCTGCTGGTACGGGTACTGCTGCGTCGGCTGCTGCCCGTACCCGCCGTACGGCTGCTGCGACGGGTCCGGCTGACCATACGGCTGCTGCGACGGGTCCGGCTGTCCGTACGGCTGCTGAGGCTGCCCGTAACCGCCCTGGCCCGGGGACCCGCCAGGAGGCGTGCCCGGGGTCGGACCGCCGCCGTAGGGCTGCTGTCCCCACTGCTGCTGCGGGTCGTTCCCACCGGGAGGCCCGTAGGGGCTGGTCATCGTTCGCCTCCGCGAGGTCGGGTCTGCTCTGCGCGGATCAAACCATATCGGCCGGTGTGCGTCGCGTGTACGCCGCCACGCGATTCCCCGCCGACTGGCCCAAGCACGGCATCGTCACACCGTACCGAGCGCCACGACCCCGCGCCGCATGCCCCGCACGGCCTCGTCCGCGGCCGCGCCGACCGGGTGGGCCTTGCCCATCACGTCGCGTAACTGGTCGAGCAGGTCGATCACCTGCCGGCACCACCGCACGAAGTCGCCGGCCGAGATCTCGCTGCCCGCGGACTCGGCGGCGGTCATGACACGCTCCAGCGACTCGCCGCGCGCCCAGCGGTACACGGTCCAGGCGAACCCCGCGTCCGGCTGCCGAGTCCGCTCCAGCTTGTGCCGCCGCTCGTCGGCCTCCAGCGCCGCCCACAGCCGCGCGGTCTCGGCCAGCGCGTCGGTCACCGGCCCCGCCGGCACCCGCGGCTCGGCCGGCCCGTCCCGGCGCGCCTCGAACACCAGCGCGGACACGACCGCCGCGAGCTCCGGCGGGGTCAGCGTGTCCCAGACGCCGTGGCGCAGGCACTCGGCCGCGAGCAGGTCCGACTCGCTGTAGATCCGCGCGAGCCGCCGGCCGGCGTCAGTCACCGCACTCGATCGTTCGCGTCGTTCAGCCGCTCGGCCGCCGCCCTCGCCCTCGCCGCCCTCGCCCTCGCCGCGATCGCCGGACGCGAGGTAGCCGCGCTCGGTCAGCAGCGCCCGGATCCGGTCGAAGGCGCGGGCCAGCGAGTGCGTGGTCGCTGCGACCTTCTGCTCCAGCTGCTGGGTCTCCGCACGCAGCCGGCGGTGCCGCTCCGCCCAGCGTGCGTGCACCTCGCGGTCCTCACAGCCGTGGCAGGAATGCGCGCGCAACGCCCGGCGCAACGCCGCCAGCTCGGCGTCCTCGCCGCTGCCGTCGGTACGGCGCCGGTAGCGACCCGGTGCCTCGATGCCGGTGTTGCGCAGTGTCGACGCGAGGTCCCGGCGCGACCGCGGCGAGCGCAGGTCCACCTGCTTGGGCAGCTTGACGCGGCCCAGCGCCTCCACCGGAGTCGGGAAGTCGGCCACCGACAGCCGCCCGGACCACCGGTCCTCGGTGATCACCAACGGCCGCGGGTCGCCCGTCGGGTCCACGCCCGGGTCGACCACGATCGCGAGCCCGGCCCGGCGGCCGGACGGCACGGCGATCACGTCGCCCTTGCGCAGCGCCTCCAGCGACCGCGCCGCCTCCGCACGCCGGGCCGCGGCGTTCCTGCGGGACAACGACTTCTCCCGTTCGGTCAGCTTCGCGCGCAGCTCCGCGTACTCCGTGAAGTCGCCGAGGTGGCAGGTCATCGACTCCTCGTAGCCCTCGAGCGCCTCGCGGTTGCGCTCGATCCGGCGCGCCAGGCCCACCACCGACCGGTCCGCCTGGAACTGTGCGAACGACTGCTCGAGCAGCTCGCGCGCGGCCCTGGCGCCGAGCCGGTCGACCAGGTTCACCGCCATGTTGTAGGCGGGCCGGAACGACGAGCGCAGTGGGTAGGTTCGGGTCGAGGCGAGGCCGGCGACCGTCTTCGGGTCCACCCCCGGCCCCCAGATGACGACGGCGTGCCCCTCGATGTCGATGCCGCGCCGCCCGGCCCGCCCGGTGAGCTGGGTGTACTCCCCCGCGGTCAGCTCGACGTGCGCCTCGCCGTTGTACTTCACCAACCGTTCCAGCACGACCGTGCGCGCCGGCATGTTGATGCCCAGCGCCAGCGTCTCGGTCGCGAACACCACCTTCACCAGACCGCGGACGAACAGCTCCTCGACGGTCTCCTTGAACGCCGGCAGCAGCCCGGCGTGGTGGCTCGCGAACCCGCGCTCCAGCGCCTCGCGCCACTCCCAGAAGCCCAGCACCCGCAGGTCGGCGTCGGCGAGGTCCCTCGTGCGCGCGTCGACGATGCGGCGGATCTCGGCGACCTCGGCGTCGGTGTTCATCCGCAGCCCCGACCGCGCACACTGGCCGACCGCCGCGTCGCAGCCGACCCGGCTGAACACGAACACGATGGCCGGCAGCAGCCCCGCGCCGTCGAGCCGGGACACCACGTCGACCCGCGAGGGCGGCCGGGACCGCGGGCCCCGCTGCGGCGCGCTGCGTCCGCGAGCCCGGCGCGGACCCTGCCACGACGTCTGCTGCCGGGTCGCGTCCTCGGTGCGGCGTAACAGGTTCGGGTTGATCCGCGGGTGGGCGTCGGCGTCCTCGCCGACGAAGAGGTCCAGCAGCCGGCCGGACACCATCATGTGCTGCCACAACGGAACCGGCCGGTGCTCGTCCACGACGACCGTCGTGTCACCGCGCACCTCGACGAGCCAGTCGCCGAACTCCTCGGCGTTGCTGACGGTGGCGGACAGACTGATCAACCGCACCCAGTCCGGCAGGTGCAGGATCACCTCCTCCCACACCGCACCGCGGAACCGGTCGGCGAGGTAGTGCACCTCGTCCATGACCACGTAGCCGAGCCCGTCGAGCGTGGACGAGCCCGCGTAGAGCATGTTGCGCAGCACCTCGGTGGTCATCACGACGATCGGCGCGCCGCCGTTCACCGACGTGTCACCCGTCAGCAGGCCGACCAGCTTCGTGCCGTACCGCTCCACCAGGTCGGCGTACTTCTGGTTCGACAGCGCCTTGATCGGCGTGGTGTAGAAGCACTTGCGGCCCTCGGCGAGCGCGAGGTGGACGGCGAACTCGCCCACCACGGTCTTGCCGGCCCCGGTCGGCGCGCACACCAGCACGCCGTGCCCGTCCTCCAGCGCGGCACAAGCCTGGTCCTGGAACGGGTCGAGCTCGAAGGGCAGCTGCTGGACGAACTCGGTCAGCTTGGGGTAGCTGGACCGACGCCGCGACGCCGCGTAAGCCTGGGCCGAAGACGAAGAAGGGCTGGTGGCCACGTCCTCAAGGCTTTCACACGCCCACGAGGTCAGCTCCGTCGGCCGACCACCGTGAGCGCGCCCGGCACGCAGCTGATCGCAACCGGAAGCGGACCGATCCGCTCCCCATCGGCGTAGGCCACCCAGCCGTTGCCGGCGCCGCCGGGACCGGCGAGGCGGATCTCGCGGGCGCGCGAGCACGTGACGAGCGGGTGGCGCACGTGCTCGCCGGTCCGCAGCTTGGGCAGCATCTTGACCAGGTCGAACCGGCCGGCCCGGCCGACCAGCGTGATGTCGAACAGCCCGTCGGTCAGGTCGGCGTCCGGGCAGATGGGGATCCCGCCGCCGTAGTACGGGGTGTTGCCGACGGCGATCTGGGTGGCCTCGTGCTCGGCGTGCGTGCCGTCCTCGACGACGCTCAGCCGCGCGGGGCGCAGCCTCGCCAGCTCGGCCACGACCGCGAGGTCGTAGCGACGCGGGCCGGCCGGCCAACGCATCCGGTTGGCACGCTCGTTGACCGCGGAGTCGAACCCCGCGCACAACACGCTGGCGAACCACGGACCCCCCTCGACCCGGCCGAGGTCCATCTTGGTGCGCTCGCCGGACGCGATCGCCGCGACCAGCGCGTCGGCCGCCGCCAGCGGGTCCTTGGGCGCGCCGAGCGTTCGGGCGAAGTCGTTGCCGGTGCCGGCGGGCACCACGGCGAGCGCGACGCCGGTGTCCGCGCAGAACTGCACGCCCTGATGGGCCGACCCGTCGCCGCCGACCACGACCAGCAGGTCGAGGTCGGTGTCGTGTGCCCGCTCCATCAGCCGGCGCGACTCCTCGACCGTGGTCGCGGCGACGGTGGTGAGCTCGTCGACGGCCCCGCGCAGCTTGGCGGCGACCCGGTCCGCGATCCGGCCGGCCCGACCGCGGCCGGACGCCGGGTTCACCACCATGGCGGCCCTCATCGCCCGCGCTCCACTCCCGCTCCCGCCCGTCAGGTCACGTCGTCGAAGCCGGCGGGCTCGGACTTCTTCGGCGGCTCCGGCACGTCGTCGGGCTCGAGGCCGTAGTCCTCCGGGTCGCCCCAGCCCTCGGCCACGGCCTGCCGGCCCTTCTTGCGGTCGTGGACGCGGGCGATCTGCACGGCCAGCTCGAGCAGCACGGTCATCGCGGCGGAGAGCACCAGCATGCCGATCGGGTCGGTGCCGGGCGTGGCGATCGCCGCGAACACGAACAGCCCGAAGATGATGCCCCGCCGCCACTTGCGGAGGTTGCGGTAGGGCAGCACGCCGATGCGGTTCAGCATCGTGACCAGCAGCGGCAGCTCGAAGCTCACCCCGAAGATCAGCAGCATCACCAGGACGAACGAGATGTAGTCGTTCGCGGCGAGCGCCGTGGCGAACGTGTCGCCACCGAAGCTGACGAGTACCTGCAGGCCCTTGGGCACCACGAAGTAGGCGAGCACCGCACCACAGGTGAACAGGAACGAAGCCAGCAGCACGAAGATGCGGGTGAACTTCCGCTCGTTGTCGTACAGGCCCGGGGTGATGAAGGCCCAGATCTGGTAGAGCCAGAACGGGCTGGTCAGCACCGCGCCCGCGGCGAGGCCGACCTTGAACTGGATGAGGAACGCCTCGAACGGTTTGGTCTGCAACAGCTGGCACTGGCCCGGCGTGGGCTCGAACCGCACCTCGGGAGCGGGCAGCGCACAGTACGGACCGGTGAGCAGGTCACCGAGGGACGCGACCGGGCCGATCCGCCACTGGAACCAGAGGAACCCGGCGATGCAGCCGACCAGCAGGGCCAGCAGCGCCAGGCCGATCCGGTGCCGCAGCTCGTACAGGTGGTCCCGAAGGGACATGGTGCCGTCGGGATTGTGCCGGCGGCTGTGAAGATGCTTCTTCTCGCTGCGGCCGTCCCCCCGGCGGTGCGGTTTGCGCGCCACCGATGCGAACCCGTTCTCTCAGCCGGAGTTCTTGTTCTGCTGAGCCTGCTCGACCGGCGCGGCGCCGTTCGCCTGCGCACCGCTCGCCTGGGCACCGTTCGTCTGTGCCGGTGTCTGTGCCGGAGTCTGCGGCTGGGCCTCGGGCAGCTGCTGCTGTGTGGCGGACTGTGCCGGTGGCGCGGCCGGGGTCTCGGCGTCCTTGTCGTCCTGCTCGTCGCCGCCGCGCATGCCCTTGGTCTCTTCCTTGAAGGCCTTGGCGGACTTGCCCAGCGAGCGCGCCATCTCCGGTAGCTTCCGTGCTCCGAAGAGCAGGATGATCACCCCGGCAATGATCAAGAGCTCGGGTACACCCAAGTTACCCACGGTCATCCTCCTGTCTCCCCCGGCGGTTCGATGGTACGTCAGCCGAGGCGTGCTTCACCCGTACGCGGGTCTCTTTCATCGCTACCCGCAAGGCGGCGGACCGCGCCCGGAGCGTGCCGGTCCGATCCCCGATCCGGGCGTTCACCGCCGCCGCCGTGACGCCGAACCGGCGCACGTTACGGAACGTCCGGACGAGTACCGGCACGAGCAGCGCCAACCCGACGACGACCACGATCCAGGTCGGCAGGTACGACATCACGTTCCTACCGTAGTGGGCGAGCACTATTCAAAACACTCCGGATCAGCCGCGCCCGGGCACACCGCGGGCCTGTTTTGAATTGTGCTCGTCAGGTGGCCCCTGTGGGGTCGGGCCACCGGCTTCCGGCGTCCAGGCCGATCACGGAGTCACCGAGAGCTGCCCGGCCCGGGCCAGCGCCCGCATTGCTCGGTCACGAAGACCCGCCGCGAGCTCCACCGGCTCCTCGACGGAGACGTCCCCGCCGAGACCCAGCAGCAGCCGGACCATCCACGACAGGTCCGCGTACCGCATCCTTACTCGGAGCCGGCCGCCCTCGAGTTCGGTCACCTTCTCCACCGGGTAGTACTCCGACACCCAGCGCGCGTCCGGCTCCAGCACCAGCTGCGCCACGTCCTGGTCGGGCCGCTCGCGGAACAGGCCCGCGGTGGTGTCGGTCGGCTCCGCGTAGGGCGGCGGCGCGGCCGGCTCGTCGAGCTCGGCGACCTCGTCGATGCGGTCGAGGCGGAACAGCCGCACGCCCTCAGCCCGCCGGCACCAGGCCTCGAGGTAGCTGCGACCCTCGACGATCAGCATCCGCATCGGATCGACCGTGCGCTCGTTGATCTCGTCCTTCGACGCCGTGTAGTAGGTCATCCGCAGCGCCCGCTTCGCCTTCAGCGCGCCATGCACGACCTGACGTGCCATGGCCGTGTTCTTGCCTTCGCGCACGCCGAGGCCGACCGCGACGCCGGCCGGCTGGGCCTGCCCGGCGGCGGCCTCGATCTTGGCGACCGCCCGGCGGACCGCGTCCGCGTCGGCCACACCCGGTGCCTCCAGCAGCGTGCGCAGCGCGACGAGCAGCGCGGTGGCTTCGGCGCCGGTGAGCCGCAGCGGGCGGTTCATGCCGGCGTCGAAGTTGACCGAGATCGTGTCGCCCTCGAACGACAGGTCGATCAGGTCGCCCGGCCCGTAGCCCGGGAGCCCGCACATCCACAGCAGCTCCAGGTCCTTGCGCAGCTGCCTGGCGGACACACCGAAGTCGGCGGCTGCCTCGTCGACGCGGATGCCCGGCCGCGCGATGAGGTACGGCACCAGCGCCAGCAGGCGTGGCAACCGGTCCTGCGACGTACTCACCGGCCCCCCTCCGTACTCCCCACGACCGTACTTCCCACGACCGCCAGCAGCCGCTCGTGGACCGACTTGCGCAGCACCTCCGGCTCGAGCACCACGGCGTCCTCGCCGTAGCCGGCGATCCAGCTGGCCGCCGAGTCCGCGTACCACACCTCCAGCTCGACGACGTCGCCCGGAACGCCGTCGATGGTCTGTTCGCCGACGATCGTGGCGCGGCGGCGCAGCCCGGCCGCCCGGTTCCTCGCCAGCCACAACCGCACGGTCGACGTGTCGGGCGGCTCGTCGCTGGAGTGCGACACGAACGTCAGCAGATCGACGTCCGGCGGCCGCCGCACCACCCCGGCCCGGCCGAACGCCTCGACCTCGCCCACGATGCGGGACAACCGGAAGCAGCGCGGCGCGTCGCGGTCGCGGTCGTGGCCGACCACGTACCAGCGGCCGCGCCAGGACACCACGCCCCACGGCTCGAGCGTGCGCCGGCGCAGCTCGGTCGGGTTCGGCCGGCGGTAGTCGAAGCTGACCGCGCGGCCCGCCTGCACCGCCGCGAGCAGCGGCCCGAACGCGGGCTCGGTGGTGCGCACCTTCGGCTCGACGACGGCCGGCACGCCCTGGTCGACGTCCACCCCGGCGGCGCGGAGCTTGAGCAGCGCGCCCGCCGCGGCGCCGGTGAGCTCGGGCGAGTCCCACAGCCGCACGGCGAGCCCGACCGCCGCGGCCTCGTCCGGCTCGAGGTCGATGTCGCCGAGCTCGTAGTCGCGGCGGGCGATCCGGTAGCCGTCGACCGTGTCGAAGGACCAGTTGCGGCCGACCTCCAGCGGCACGCCCAGCTCACGCAGCTCGGCCTTGTCCCGTTCGAACATCCGGAAGAAGGCCTCGTCCGTGGGCGCATCTGAGTATCCGGCCACGAGGGACCGGATGTGGTCGGCGGTCAGGTACTGGCGCGTGGACAGCAGACACAGCACCAGGTTGACGAGTCTTTCGGCGCGTGCGACGGACACGTTTCGAACTCTAGCCCGACTGACACAGCTCAGTCCTCCCAACGCGCCCGGCGATTCGTGCGAACGGTCCGTTCGCACCGCGTTCCCCCGATCAGTGTGCCGTCTCAGGCCCTGGTTAGTGGGTATTCGTGTGAGGTCTCACGCGGCCAACGGAACCTCAGGGGACCGTGACGGCACCCAGCCACAATCAACCGCACGTCCGCACCGTTCGCCAGAACGCAACCAACACTTTGAATTCCGGGGAGGCGGACTGATTCCGGGGAGGCGGACTAATGTGCGCCGGCGGGGTGGGTGTGCACGGTCGCGGCGGTGAGTCGTGGCACGTCGTGCCGCAGCAGGCGCTCGGCCGCGTGCGCGACGTCGTGCGCCTGGCGGAGCGTGAGCTCGGCCGGCACCGCGAGGTCGACCTCGGCGCGCAGGGTGTGCCCGATCCAGCGCAGCCGCACCGAGTCGACGGCCGCGACACCGGGGAGGTTCGCGAGCACGCCGCGGGCCCGCGCCACCAGGTCGGGGTCCACCGCGTCCATCAGCCGGCCGAGCACCTGGCGCGCCGCGCTCCAGGTGACCACCGCGATGGCGGCGGCGATCGCGAGGCCGACGACCGGGTCCGCCCAGCGCCAGCCGAGCGCCGCACCACCGGCCGACAACAGCACGGCGAGCGAGGTGATCGCGTCGGTGCGGGCGTGCAGGCCGTCGGCGACCAGAGCGGCCGAGCCGATCCGCCGGCCCGTGCGGATCCGGACCTGCGCGGCGATCTCGTTGCCCACCGCGCCGACCACGGCCGCGGCGGCGACGACGAGCAGGTGGTCGACCTGTCCGGGCGCGGCGAGGCGGCGCGTCGACTCGACGACCGCGAACACCGCGGAGGCGGCGATGACCGCGACGACCACGACCCCGGCGAGGTCCTCGGCCCGGCCGTAGCCGTAGGTGAACCGGCTCGTCGCGGGACGCCGGCCGAGCAGGAACGCGATGCCGACCGGTACCGCCGTGAGCGCGTCGGCGACGTTGTGCAGGGTGTCCGACAGCAGCGCCACCGAGCCGGACATCACGACGACCGCCCCCTGCACGACAGCCGTCACGCCGAGGACGACCAGCGAGATCCACAGCGCGCGCATGCCGCTCCGGTCCGTCGGCACGTCGTGCCCGTGTCCGTGTCCGTGCCCGTGTCCTCGGCTCATGCGGGGCATAATACGTGCTCATGCACGCACGCGACGACACTGCAACAGCACCTGACTGGCGACAACTGCCACCGGCCGTCCAGGTCGACGCGGCGGTCGAGGGCTTCCGGATGCTCGCGGACCCGACCCGGCTGCGCATGCTCTGGCTGCTGTGCGGCGCGGAGTACGACGTGACGAGCCTGGCAGCGGCGGTGGGCATCGCCCGGCCGGCGGTCTCCCAGCACCTCGGAAAGCTCCGGCTGGCCGGCCTGGTGGCCACCCGCCGCGACGGCCGCCGCGCGGTCTACCGGGCCCGCGGTACGCACGTCAGGAACCTGCTCGACGAAGCGATCGGTGCGGCGGTCCACCACCTCGGCGGCATTCCGGACGACGAGTTGGTCTGACCACTTGACCGTCCGGACTTCTGGGCGGCATGGTGTCGGGCATGGCCCTGCAACCCGTCGCCCGCCGGTCCGTCCCGGACGCCGTGTTCGACCAGATCCTCGCCGACGTCGTGAGCGGCGAGTTCGCTCCGGGCGATGCGCTGCCCAGCGAGCGCAGGCTCGCCGAGGTGCTCGGCGTGTCCCGGCCGGCGGTACGCGAGGCCTTGCAGCGGGTGGCCGCGGCCGGACTCGTCGAGGTCCGCCAGGGCGGCACCACGACGGTCCGCGACTACCAGCGGCACGCGGGCCTCGACCTGCTCCCCCACCTCCTGCTGCCGGGCGGCGAGCTGAACCTGTCGGTGGCGCGCAGCATCCTCGAGGCCCGGCTGCTCGTCGGTCCGAAGGTGGCCGAGCTCGCCGCCGAGCGGGCCGGCCGCCGGCTCGGCGGCCCGCTGCGGGAGACGGTCGACGCGCTCGAGGCCGCGGCCGACTCCGTCGACCGCCAGCGGCGGGCGCTGACGTTCTGGGAGCAGGTCGTGGACGGCGCCGACTCGATCGCGTTCCGGCTGATGTTCAACGGCCTGCGCGCCGCCTACGAGCCGGCCATCGCGGTGCTCGGCCCGGTGATGGACGCCGAGGTCACCCGTGTCGAGGTCTACCGCGCGCTGACCACCGCGATCGTGGCCGGCGACGCCCCCGAGGCCCGCCGCCTCGCCGAGGACCTGCTCGGCGCGGGCACCCGGGGCCTGCTGTCGGTGATCCGGACGCTGGAGGAACAGGAGGAATGACGCCGTGACCGACAACGTGACTGACGACGTGACTGACGACGTCGACGCCCGCGCGCGGGCGCAGGTCCGCGCGGACGAGGCCGCGATCACGGGCTCCCGACGCCGCTCCACCAGCCTGCGCGACGCGGCCCGGATGTTCTGGCGGCATCCGTCGCCCTGGATGCTCGCCACCGTGCTGGCCGGCGCCGTGACGGCCCGGCTGATCGTCGGCGACTGGCGCGTGACCGACGCGATCACGCCGGTGATCATGGTGGCGGCCTTCCCGTTCTTCGAGTGGGTCGTGCACGTGTGCGTGCTGCACTGGCGGCCGCGCCGGGTCGGCCGGGTCGTGCTCGACCCGCTGGTGTCCCGCAAGCACCGCGCGCACCACGCCGACCCGCGGGACGTGCCGCTCGTGTTCATCCCGTGGCAGGTACAGCTGTGGCTGCTGGCCTCGACGACCGCGATCGCGTTGCTCGCCTACCCCCGGTTCGGCCTCGGGCTGACCTTCCTGACGACCGCGGCGGCGCTGGGCCTGGGCTACGAGTGGGTGCACTACCTGATCCACAGCGACTACCGGCCGCGGACCCGGCTGTACCGGGCGATCTGGCGCAACCACCGGCTGCACCACTACAAGAACGAGCACTACTGGTTCACGGTGACCACGTCCGGCACCGCGGACCGGGTCCTGCGCACCCACCCCGACCCGGAGGGAGTCACTACCTCGAAGACGGTCCGCGCCCTGCACTCCCGCGAGGCGGCCGCGAACTAAACCGCCGTGCGCATCTCGTCGGTCAGCAGGGCCTCCTGTTCGGGGGTGAGGCCGTTGCCGGCCAGGCCGTGGGCGAGAATCAGCATCGACTTGACGACCGCCTCCTCGCGCATCTCCACCGGCATCTCCCGCAGCGGCCCGTCCAGCAGCGTGGACAGCCCGTGCACCACCGACCAGGCCGCCACCTCGGCGAGCGGCCGCCGCTCGGCGCTGAGGTAGCCGACCGCCACCAGCTCGTCGAGTGACGCCAGCAGCATGCTGAACGGGTCGTGCTCTAGCGCCTTGTCCGGGTCGCGCAGCGGGCCCTCCCACGAGAACACCGTGCGGAACAGGCCCGGCTGCGCCCGCGCGAACGCGATGTACC
>NZ_JBOHGB010000066.1:0-36112 GCF_050699935.1 Actinophytocola sp. | reverse complement strand
TGGGCGGCATCGCCGGTGGCGGTCACGGCGGACCTTGGCGGCTGAGGGCGAGCCGACGCTGAGCGACGGCGCGGGCGAGGCGGTTGGTGACCTTCTCCACGCCGGGATCGACGCCGACAGCCCGGAGGTGGTGCTCATGCAGCAGTGTCCGCAGCACCAGCCGACCGTCACCGTCCCGGAGGGACCGGTCTCGGTACGCGGCGAGCGCGGCCCGACGTTGGTCCCACACGTCCGTCACGGTTTGACCACCCGGAACGCTCCGCATTCCCGCCCAGCCATCGGCATCGACCAGCCCCAGTGCCGCCTCGCTGAGTCCGCGGTCCAGCTTGCCGTGCTCTTGTGGAAGGAGATCGAGCAGACGGCGGAGCCCGGATTCCGGGGTCACGGCCAGCGAAGCGGCCAGGTCCGCCAGGGATGCCGCGGCGATCGCTTGATTGGGCATCCCGGTGCGAGTGGCCCACCAGAGCTGAGCAATGGCCGCGGCCGAGTCCGTCGCCAGCACCTCCTCCGCAGCGTCCTCCGCCTCCGTGCCGTGGCCGAACGCACCGCGCGGCGGCTGATATGCGCCGAAGCTGAGGTCCGCGAGCACGCAGAGGCGCCGCCCAGTCCGCGAGCTGAGCGGCAGCGATCCCGTAGTCGTCCGCAGCCCGGAGCCGCAGGCACAGCACTACGTGCTGGTCGCTGTCCGGGCGGGCAGGGTCGTGGTGGCGCCAGAACCACCACCTAGTCACGGGACTGTCCGCGTCGGAGACGAGCTGCGGCACGCTGCTGAGGATGTCGTCGAAGCGCAGCGGGTGACCGTGCAAGTGAGCGCACAACACAGGTGAGCGACCCGGAAGACGAGCGTCTGAACGGGTCACAGTTCGCAGTGGCGCTGTCCGCCGGGATGCTGGCGGGTTCGAGCTCGGGACGGCGGTGAGCGGGATGACCAGCTCGCAGGTCCGGCCGGCCCACGAGCGTCCATCGTGCGGACCGGCTTCGCGGAGTTCGACCGCTCCGGTGCGGTTGCGCTCCAGCCGGCTGCGCAACAGCGCGCGGTCGCGACGGTCGTCGAGGTCGAGCGGTAGGCGGAGGTCGGCTTCGCACAACACGACGATCGAGGGAACGCGCCACCGGTCGCACCACGTGCGCAGCGCGTCGTCCCACGCGGCGGTGCCATCGCGCGCCGGGGAAAGGTCGGCGGGCTTCACCAGCCACCGGGCCGCGGACAGCACGACGCGGCCGTAGCGAATGCGAGGGTGGAACGGCAGGTCGTGGGCGGCTCCGAACCCGATCGAGCCGAAGGCGCCGCACCGGGCGGACGCCACCTCGGCGAGGAATCGCGCCAGGGGCGGGGTCTGTGTGGTGGTTTCCAGCGCGTGCAGGCTGTGCGGCAGGACTCGTTCCCCAGTCGAGATCCGCACCAGCGACATCCGCGTGGTGTCGGCGGTGACCGCGAGGTCGTCCATCCGGATCACGGTCTCCTCGTCGCTGCGGTGCTCAGACAGGGGGATCACGTGCGGCAGGAGCCGAGGTGCGCGGGTGATGTTCTCGTTGTGCTCGCGGCGGGGCGGGAACGACAGCTGCGCCGCGACGGTGTGCTCGCTGGTCGGCGCGTACGTGGCCGCGAGGCGCTGCTTGTCCTCGTCGGGTAGGAGGTGCGCGAATCGTCCGATCATGCTGTTGGCGTGCATCGGCGCGCCGGTGAGCCAGAGTTGGAACTGGCCGCGCTCCAGCGCGTCGAGGGACGCGGCGTGGAGCTGGAAGGCCAGTTCCACACGCGGAGGCGTGAGCATCTTGGTGTGGTCGCCGACCCGCAGCTCGTCGATGACCTGCTCGGTCAGCGTGATCTCGGTGCGGCCCTCGGCGGTGGCGTGCTGGATCAGTGTGAGGAGGGTGACGTCGCGCTCGGTCAACATGTGCGCGGCGCGGGGCCGGGGCGCGCCGACGAACCCGGCGGGGTACCCGAGGCCGGAGTCGGCGATCACGTCGCGCACGGCGACTACCGCGCCGATGTCGTAGCGGTCGAGGAACCGCGCGTGGAAGTCTTTCCAGGCCGGGTCACCGAAGGGGTAGGGCGTGAGTCGCAGCAGCGTCGTCGCGGCGGCCTCCGCCTCGTGTAACACCGTCTCGGGAACGGTGAGCTTGCCGGCAAGCGCCACGTCCACGGCGAGCACGCGCCCCGGAACGTCGTGGACAGCTCGTATGCGTTCGGCGGCGCTCTCCAAGGCCGACGAGTAGTCGGGCGGGAGCGCCCAGAACCTGAGCGAGGACAGCTCCTCACGGATCGCGCCGAGCTGTTCGACGAGCTTCGCCACGTCCGGTAGATCCTCGACGCCAGCGGCGTGCAGCTCCGTAAGCAGGTGCGCGAGCGGGTCAATGGTCGTCATCGGCGCTCGCAGGCTGGTGATCAAGACCCGGCTGGCGACCAACTCGGCGAGCAGGCGCTGGATCTTGTCCGGTCCCGCAGAGGGGAACTGTTCCTCGACACGTTGGGCAAGCTCAGCCACGGGGATCGGCTTGGCCGCGCCGGCTAACGCCGCCGCCACCGCCTTGGTGCGGCGGACGGAGGATTCCAAGGCAGCGCCGCGGTGTGGTTGGCTTTCGTCGGGCCGGGCAGGAACAACGAATCGATCCCCGCGCGTGAACCCGGCGTCGTTGACGACCACGGGCAGGCGTGGCAGCAGGTCGGGGCGTTGCTCCAAGCCGTCGATGATCTCGCCCAGCCACCGCGCGTCTACCCGCGCTATTAACAGATGTTCGTCGCCGAGCCGCGTGGACGCTGGAATGTCGGCTGACGCGGCGGCCACCCCGGCGAACAAGCCGAACGGGGTGGCGCGCCGCTGCCAGCGTCGGAGATAGGACGAGGTCGTGATGAGCACGCGCCGGAGCTGCCGAGCGTCGATGCGGTCGCCGTCAACGATGGCGTCGACTTGTTGAGACAGCGCCGGACTGGCAACCCACAACGCGGTCCGGACCTCGGCACGTCGCCACAGGTGTGCCAGCCACAATCGGCCCTCGTCAAGGGCGTCCTCGGTGTCGAGGTCGAGTGATCCGGGCAGGTCCAGCCCGCCGGGATCGGTACTGACTCGCGCCACCACCACACTTGCGTGCCGGAACAGCGTCCGCCTCGTGCCCACCGCCTGCCTCCCCGTCCTACCTCCTACCGCCGCTCGAATGTCAGAGCGGTTGGGTGACGTTGCTGGTGCAGGCACTGCCGCAGGTCGAGCCGCCGCAGTTGTCGTCGGTGTTGCACGACATCTTGGCGAGCGGAAGGCTGTCCGCGATCACCCGCAGATCGAGCGAGAACTCGTCGACTTCCTCAGCCGGCGGCGTGAGGGCCAGGGTCATGCTGATCACTCTCCTTGTCGATCTTCCTGGTTGTCCTGGCCGGTCGCGGCGGTGGGCGCCGTTGGCCAGGAGATCGTGACGCGGTGATGCCGCTTGGTGATGACCAAGCCTTCGGGCAGCCGCTCGTCGGGCGTGTTGAGGGGCCAGACGCCGAAGTTCGGTCCGGGGCCGTGGCGTTGCTCGCGATCCCAGACAAGCACCTGCTCGGCCATCGCCTCAGCGAGTTCGGCGGCGTGCGGACCAAACGCGTGGGCGCCGAACTCGGACACGCCCGGTTCCATCCGGCGCGTGGTCAGGTAAGCGATTGAGTCGCCGTCGATCGCCGCTGAGTCGAACCACATGTTGCCGTCGCCGACCAGGACGGAGCGCTGATCGGCGTCCGCCCGCAGCTTGCCGAAACCGGGGAACGCCGTGGCCAGCCAGAGTTGCAGAGTCTCGAACGACTCCATGCCGCCGATCGTGACGCCGGTCCACGCCTCGGCGCGTTCGGTGTCGAGCACGCCGTCCAGGTCGGGTACCTGATCGCCGGGCCAGCCGTCGTCGAATCGCATCTCGGCCTTGGTGCCGCGCAGCGGCACAACCTGCCCCGCGTTCGCGCCCGCGCCCTGCATGGCGACGAACCCGCAGATGATGGCCGACCGGCTCGCCAGGTGGTCACCCTCGCGCTCAAGCTCCAGCGAGCGCGTCAACCCGCGCATCCGCAGCGGGACCACGAGACGCCCATCCGGAGCGAGTTGGTCTATCCATGCCGGTGGGATGTCCCAGGCCCCGACCGTCACGATGATCCGCTCATACGGGGCGTCCTGCGAGAACCCGTTCTCGGCGTCGGAGAGGACGACGTTCACCCGCTCATACCCGGCCGCGTCGAGCAGGCGCCGCGCCCGCTCGGTCACGTCCGAGTCGATGTCCATGGTGGTGACCTGCCCGTCCAGGCCGGCCAACCAGCTCATCATCGCGGCGTTCACACCGCCCGACCCGATCTCCAGCGCGGTCATGCCGGGGCGGATGTCGGCCTGCTCCAGCATGGAGCCCTGCAACTGCGGCGACGAGACCGTACTGATCGGCCGGCCCTGGTCGTCCCGTTTCACGTGCACCGCGTCACGGGGGTCGTAGGCGTCCTTCAGCGACGCCTCCGGGGTGAACAAGTGCCGCGGCACCGCTCGAAACACCTCGGCGACCCGATCGCTTCGAACCGCCCCCATCTCACGCAGCTCACCGATCATCGCTTCCCGCAATTCGTCGGCCTGCGAACCATCAACCATCGTCATACTGCGAACAGTAGCCACATGACTACACCTCTCTATCGGGACATCTCGGGCTCAGTCACCGCGCACCTCCACGCCGGGATCGTGCTCCGCGGTCGGGCGGTTGCGGAGGTTGACGGCGATGCGCGTAACGGTCACGACCGCCACCAGCGCAACGGCAAGCCACTGCATGACCATCAGTTCTCCAAATCGGCGTTCTGAGTGAGCACCGGGTCAGATGCCCCGCTGGTTCGCGTCACCATGCAGCTCGGCAAGGTCGTCTCCGTGTAGCAGCAGGCACGCCAGACACTTACGACCATCCTCATTGGACAGTCGCCGAGCCAGTGCGCTGTGCTCACACAACGCCTCGGCGACCACCTCTCCAATCTTCTCCTCAGGAAAGGCATGCACGTGGTGATCCCACGGCGATAACAACCACCTGACGCGATCTACCTGTCGGTGTGCGGCGTGCATCAGACACCGGCCGTTTCGCGAGTCCCGGACCCGCGTGGCCTGAAGGGTGCGCAGGCCACGCGGGTCCGGGTGACGTGAGTCGGGCGGGTCGGATGGAGGAGGTTCGCCCGGTGCTCACTCACATCGGCGGCGATCACACGGCGACTGGGGAGCACACCCGCCGAGGGGCCCGGTCGGCGCTCGCCGTGTGGTGCCGGCATCTGCCCCGCGCGCTCATCGACACGCTGCCGGCCAGATGGACACCCAGCGGGCAGGGCCGTGTCGGGGGTACGCCCCTGCCCGCCGGGCAGCTCAAGAGAGGAAAGTCGATCAAGTTCCGCGTAGCGCGTGTCACGGCGGGCCTTGACATCCGCCACGACGCCTATCAGTCCTGCGGCTGCGGCGATCACGACGGACACCTGATCGCTGTGGCGGCCGTCCGACTCGCCGCTTGACCCCGCATGACTCACTCCTAAAATGGACTTCTATTTTCGTGCTACCGATCGAGACCATACGTTATAGACTTCTAATTTGGAAGAGATCCGATCGGGTGAACGAGATTGCAACTCTCGGTGTAGATGTCCAATATGGGCGCGACCGAGACGAGGAGGCAGACGTGGCGTCACCGACCTTGCAGCGGCGACGGCTCGGGATCGCCCTCAAGCGTGCCCGCGACCAGGCCGACAAGACGCAGGACGAAGCCGCCGAGGTGATCGAGGCCGCGTCCAGCAAGATCAGCCGGATCGAGAACGGCGAATCAGGACTGAAGATCACCGACCTGAACGCGTTGATCGACTTCTACGACATTGGCGCCGACGAGGCCGAGCGGCTCCGTGACCTCGCTCGGTCGGGGCGCAAGCGCGGCCGGTGGAGCGCCTACCGGAACGTCACGCCGAACTGGTTCCGCGGCTACCTCGACCTCGAAGACGACGCCACGGGCATTCGCTGGTACCAGCCGGAGGTCATCCCCGGCATACTCCAGACCGAGGCATACATCCGCGCCGTCTACACCCCTCAGCGCTCGCCAGACGACGAGTTGGAGCGGCTCGTTCAGGCGCGGGTCGACCGCCAGGACATGCTCAAACGGGATGATATGGAGCGGTTCTTCATCCTCAGCGAGTCGGCCATCCGCCGGGTCGTCGGAGGGTCGGCGCTCATGGCTGAGCAACTCAAACACATCGCTGACCTGGCCGAACACGGCACGATCGATGTGCAGGTGCTGCCGTTCGACGCCCAGACGTTCAGCCTGGCCACGTTCGCCTTCTCGATGCTGCGATTCGAGCACGACGCCAGCACGGACGTGGTCTACCTGGAGGACTACACCGACGCCGTCCTACTCGACCAACCGGAGGACGTCCGCGCTTACAATGCGTTGTGGAACCGCATATCGGCGGCAGCCCTCGGACCCGTCGAGTCACAAGACCGGCTCCGGCAGGTTGCCGCCGAGTACAAGCACTCTCAGCCGAAATGAGCAAGACATGATCACCCCGGACCTCTCCCGCATGGTGTGCCGGAAGAGCAGCTACAGCACTGAGAACGGGGGCGCTTGCGTCGAGGTGGGGGCGCTGCCGGCCGGCGCCGCGGTGCGGGACTCGAAGAACCCGGACGGCGGCTTGCTCCTGCTCACCAGCGCCGCATGGAACCAGTTCCGTGCCACAGCCAAGCAGTACGACAACGACGAACTGTAGGTACGACGCACACGGCGGGGCGGCCATGAGGTCGTCCCGCTGTCATGTTTCAGCCTCGCTGGGTTCGGGCCGGTGGCGGATCGTGTGGAGGATGGCGCGGGCGAGGGCCTGGTCTTCGGGAGTGAGGGCGAGGTAGTCGTCCATGAGCTGCTGCGCGTGAGCGGGTAAGGGGTCGGTGACTAGGTCGAGTTCGGCGTCTGCGGCGAACGCGGCATTGACTTCCTTGAGCGGAGCGCAGAGGACTTCGGCGAAGCGTTCCAGGATCGGCAGGCGGGGGAAGCGTCCGCGTGCGGCGGGTTTGAGGTGGTTGCCGAGCGCGCCGATGGCAAGGCCGTGTTGGCGTTCCAGTTCTTTGATCGAGCGTCCGGGGGCGTAGCGCTGGATGAGCGCGTCGACGTGGGAGCTGGGAGTACCGGACAACGGGTGTGCCTCTCGTGTGGTGCGCGGTGTCCCCGGCCTGGTTCGGCGGGGTGCCTGGTAGCCGCACGAGGGTAGGTGATACCCGGTCGACGGTGACGCAAGCGCCACCCGATCGGCGTGTCTTTCAACTTCAATCGAGAAGATCGAAGTAAATTCTTGACTCGACAGTGCCGCCATGGTTCGCTGGCGGATGGTCCTCGAACAGACGTTCGAGATTATCAGGTCAGCGTGGATGCCACTAGGGAGGCGGCTTCGTCGTAATGCCTATGAGAGCTGGGGTTGAGGACTCTGTTACGGAGGACTCGGTAACCGAGGGGGAAGTACCGCGCCCGGCGGGCGCGGTGGAGATCGACGACCTGGCCGAGCCGTTGCGGCTGTTGCGTCAGGCGAACCGGCAGATGGAGCGGTGGGGCTCGGTGCGCCGGGAGTTGCAGGACATCATCAAGGGCCGGCTTCAAGATTCTGAGGTTGGCACGGTGGCCGGGCGGCCGGTGGTGACCTGGCGGGGGACGTGGCGTTCGGCGGTGTCGCAGCGCCTGCTCAAGGAACGCCACCCGGAGGCGGCGGGGGACGTGACCGAGGAGAAGTGGGTCCGCACGTCCCTGCTGCTCGACCCGTAATGATCGGCACCGAGACTCCGGTCCCGATGACGCTGCGGGAGATGGCGGCCGATGTCGCGCGGCGCGTGGCGGCGGTCGCTCCGACCGAGGGTGATCCGGTCTCGTCGCTGCTCGCTCTGTTGGTACTGGACCCGCGCAATACCGGCCATGTGCGCGTGGTGGCGGCGGTGATCGTCGCCGACGCGATGGGCGACGGGTGGCGGGAGACCACCGCGAACCGCTGGCGGCCGCTGGTGCCGACGTGGGTTCGGCCGTCGGTGGTCGGCGCGACCGTCCAGCGGATGATCGGGGCCGGGCTGCTGGTGCCGACCGGCCGCTACGTGCGCTGCACCGACCGGGCGTCCCGCAACCGGGGCAAGCTCCAGCCGGTCTACCGCCTGAACCTGGCCACGCTCGCCGCCGACCAGCCGGACATCGGCGTCGGGACGGGTTCGTAACTCGATAGGCCGGACGGTGCTTCCCACCGTTCCGGCCTTCTCTCTCAGACCTTCCGTGCGCGTGGAATGTCGCATGCCACGCGCTGATGACGCCTGCCCACATGTGACAGACATTCTTGTTGATATGTAAGGGAAGTGACCATTCGTGGCGCGCGATCACGCTCGCGTCGAGTTGTCCATCTGGGACGACCCCGACTTTGTTGTGCTCTCGGGTGAGGCGCAGCGGCTGTACCTGTTTCTGTTGTCTCAGCGGGACTTGTCCTATGCCGGGTTGGTGCCTATGCGGCTGCGTCGGTGGGCCGGTCGATCCGCCACCGCGACGGTGGACGCGGTCACCGCGGCGTTGGCCGAGCTGGACGCGGCCCGTTTCGTGGTGTGCGACCACGACACCGAGGAGGTGCTGGTCCGGTCGCTGATCCGCCGGGACGGGATCTACAAGCAGCCCAACGTGCTCGCCGCCGCGTTGCGGGAGGCGTTCGAGATCAGCTCGCCGGTGCTACGCCGCGCGCTGGTCGACGAGTTGCTCCGGCTGCCGGCCGAAGTCACCGGCCCGGCGCCGGAACTCGCGGCGTCCGCGCTTCTGGCCGGGGCCGGTGACCTGCCGCCGGCGGTGAAGGCCGCGCTGACCGGCCGCCGCCCGGCTCGCGGCCGACCCGTCGAGCCGGCCGTGCCCGCGCCGGATCGTGGCGAGAACTCGTCCGGGAACCCTTCGGTGAACCCTTCCGGCAAGGCCCTGGGGGAAGGGCGTGGGGAGCGTGGAGAACGTCCTCCTGCGTCGGTAGATCAACAAGTGGGTGTTCGCGCGCCCGCCCGCGCGTACACGCGAGAAGAGATTCCTCCCGCCGTCCGACCGGAGGCGCCTGGGTCAATGCGGCAGAGGCGGCAGGCTGAGGCGCGGCGGCTGGTGCGCACGCACAGCCCGGCGCAGCCGGCGCGGGTGCTGACCAAGCTGACCACCGAGGTTGTCGGCCTGCTCGGCGACGGGGTGGACCCGGCGCACGTGGCGGCGGGGTTACGGGTGTGGGCGTCGAAGCGACTCAGCGTGTCGATGCTGCCCGAGCTGGTCGGCGAGTACATGCGTGCCGAGCTGGTCGGCGCGACGCACGATCGGGTCCGGTCCGACGCGGACACCGTGGCCACGTTCGAACGCCTCCGCGCCACCTGCGACAACGGATCGCCGGTCGCCGATGTGGTGCTCGGCGACCTGGGCGAACACGTGCCGGCCGCGCGGCTGGCCGAGCTGATGACCGACGCCGCCCACCGCGCGCTGGCGGTGGTCGCGTGACTACGACCAGGAGCACGGCCACCGAGCCGAAGATGTCGGCCGCCGAGGTGCGGTCGCTGCTGTCCACGTTCCGGCCCACCAGCGGTACGCCGTCCGACGCGACGGTCGAGGCGTGGCGGCACACGCTGGCTCGGTGCACGTTCGGCGAGTGCCAAGCCGCACTGCTGGCGCTCGGCCCCAGCCGCGCCCGCACCGCCACTCCCGAGCAGATCATCGCGGGCATCCGCACGGCTCGCGCCGCCCGTACGACCACCACGGTGCCGCGTCCCCGCGTGAGCGACGCCGACCGTGCCGCGTTCGCCGCATCCGGTGCGCGCGGGATCGAACGCGTCTACGCGGCCATGTCCTGGACACGCAACCACGACCGGGCGCTCGCGCAACGGGTGGCATGTCCGTTCTGCCGGGCGCTGCCGGGGCGGCTGTGTCGGCCGTTGAGCCGGGACCGCTCCGGTCGTGCCGAGCGCCGCGACAGCGTGTCGCTGGTTCACCCAAGCCGGCTGGAACGCGCCTGCGCCGCCGAGGACGGGGGTGAGCGCCGGTGACCACGGGATGGTGCGTGGTGGAGTGCCGGCCGGAGAACCCGCGGCCGGCCGAACCGGGTTGGTTGGTGTGCGCGCGGTGCGTGAACCGCCTGGCGTGGATGCTGCATGACATCCCCGACCTGTTCGACAGCCTCGACGAGTTCATCAAGCCGGGCGTTGTCGGGGTGGCCGGCGGCCGCCGCGCGCCGGGGTTCTCCTCCCGGTCCCCGGCGCGGGATGACGTGATCGCGTTGCGGGACCGGCGCACCACCGCCGCCGAGGACGGTGACCCGCACAGCGCGCTCGAGTTGTTGGCCTCCTGGGCGGACAACGTCCGCGACGACCTCGCCCTCGACCTACCCGACGCCGCTCGGACCGTGGCGGGCGAGGCGCGGCTGCTGTCCACGCGTCTCGGGCACATAGCCGCCGCAGGGTGGGTGGTCGAGTTCGCCGAGGAGATCACCGAGTTGCACCGCGCACTGCGGCGGGTGACCGGCGAGGCCGCCCAGATCATCGACCTCGGCCCCTGCCCCGGCGAGATCACCGACGAGTCCGGCGAGCTCCGGCCG
Organism: Actinophytocola sp.; assembly: GCF_050699935.1. Lineage (NCBI taxonomy): Bacteria > Bacillati > Actinomycetota > Actinomycetes > Pseudonocardiales > Pseudonocardiaceae > Actinophytocola > Actinophytocola sp. The sequence goes on along the minus strand of NZ_JBOHGB010000066.1, from coordinate 25,545 downwards.
TGTGGCGCGGCGCTGCGTGCCGAGCTGGACGCGGAGGCGTGCCTGTGTCGGCGGTGCGGGGCGTTCTGGCCCCGTCAAGCCTGGCTGCGCCTCGCCACCCGGCTCGACCACGGGAGGGCCGGTGAATGACCACGGTTGGACCACAACCCGTGCTGTCGCGTTGCGACGGTGCCGACGTCCCGGACAGTGTGGATCTCGTCCGACAGGACAGCGGGATTCCGGTGCGGGAACACCGGAAACCCGTTGGTACATAACGGAAAAGGACTCAACACTATGTCATTCCAACGGCCTGGAGCCGAGACCCGCGCAGACCGGGCGGCCAGGGAGATCACTCGCGTGTACGGCGAGTACGCCAAGGACACCGCCGGCCTGAACCTCGGCGGGATCGCTGAGCGGGTCATGTTCGACCTCGACGACGCGGTCACCGCGGGCGACCTGCCGAACGGCCTGCGGTTCGCGATCCTCGGTCGCGGGGATCACCTGCTGGTCGATGTGTTCGGCCTGACCGACGACGAGGTCGCCGCGCACACCGACGTCCTGGAGGACGTGGTCGGGCGGTACGTGGCGGCCTACGGCTACACGAACCCCGAGGTCGCGTGGGACACGCGGTTCACCGTGACCGTGCGTGTGCTGTCCGAGGCCGAGCAGTTCAGCCTCCGCAACGCTCCCGGCGCGATCGACGTCCGCCACTACCCCTACTGATCCCCGGCTGCTGACGGTCCCGGACACGACAGGGCCCCGGCGGGTGCGGGAACACCCCCGGGGCGGTGTCCGGGACCACCCGAAGAGGACTCAACTCCGAACTTCGAGAGGACCCGGAATGACCAAGGCTACCAACCATGACAACCGCACCCCCGCCGCTGGCGGGCGGGTGTACGGCGCCCGTTACCTGGACACCGCCGGCCTGCCCCCGAAGCTGCTCGCGCTGCGGATGCGGCAGGCGTTGATCGCCGCCCGCGACGCCGAAGGGTTGCCGCCGTGCTCGGTGACCGTCGCCGTTCGGCGTGGCGCCGACGAAGGTCCGGCGCACACGCGGGCGTGGCGGGTGTGTGTCGAGCTGCGCGACCTGGACATGCCCGCGCTGTACCGCGAGTGGGAGGACCCCGACACCACGCGGGCGCTGCTGCGCCGTGACGTGGTCGCCATCCTGTCCGTGTTCGACTGGCGCAACCCGACGAAGTTGTTCGATCACCGGTTCCGGGTCTACGTCCATCTCACCGGCTGGCAGCAGCCCACCCGCGCGTGCCATCTGTGCGGCCAACCCCACCCCACCAGCGCCAGCGACGCGAACGGGGAGCGGTGATGAGCGCGCCACAGACCGACCGGGCCGTGCGGCACCTGGCGAAGGTCGCCGCCCAAGCGGCCACCCTGCGCGCCAAGGCCCGAGAACTCGCCAAGCTCCGCGCCGAGCTGGACCGGATGATCGTCGACGCCTACCGCGACCACGTGCCCGCCTCGCACCTCGCCGAAGCCGCCCAGTTCTCCCGCGACACCGTCCACGCCGCCGTCCGCCCCTGGCTCGGCCAGAAACGCCCCCGACCAACCACCCAGAAGACGACCACTCCGACAAAGACGGCCACGAAGAAGACCACGAAGACGAGGAACCGGAGGAAACGCACCCCACGATGACCACCACGACCTCGACCGAGCGGCGAGCGCTGGACCTGGAGGCACTCGCCCTGCACTACCGCGTGCCCGCCTCGACGCTGCGCGGCTGGGCCAAGACCGACCAATGGCGCCGCTACCCCGACCCCACCCCGCGCCACCGCCGCGGCCGGCCCCGCGTCCTGTTCGACCTCGACGACGCCGACCGCTCGTACTGGAAACGAGCGACCCGGTACGACACCACCAGTGCCGAGCAGGTCGACGGTGATCCAGTTCACACGAACATATGTTTGCCTGATGACGCGGCGCTCGTGTAAATTCAGTCCACGTTGGAGTTCTGCACCCACCGAGCGGTGCGACCCTGAATCTTCTGGAGCCCCGGTGACCCCCAGGCCGGGGCTCCAGCCATTTCCCCGATCCGCTCCCGTGATGCCGCCGGCCGCCGTGCCGCCCGACGTGGTGGTGGGCGGTGGTCGGTGTGGTGTATCGGCCCGCGATCGGGTCCCTGTTCTCCGGATACGGAGGGCTCGATCTCGCTGTCGAGCACGTGTTCGGCGGACACACCGTGTGGTACTCCGAAACCGAACGCGCCCCCGCCCGCGTGCTCGCCCACCGGTTCCCCGGTGTGCCGAACCTCGGCGACATCACCCGCGTGAACTGGGACGCCGTGCCACGCGTCGACCTTCTCGCTGGCGGCTTTCCCTGTCAGGACCTCTCGTCAGCCGGCAAACGCGCCGGGCTGTCGCCCGGTACCCGCTCGGGCCTGTGGGCGCACATGGCCTACGCCATCGAGAGACTCCGCCCCCGCCTGGTCGTGTTCGAGAACGTGAGGGGGCTGTTGAATGCGCCCAGCGCACCCACTCCCGTTCGCCCGCTGGACCGGCGAGACCTGGGAGACGCTCGACGAGGCGGGACGCGGGCGCTCGGAACCGTACTCGGCGACCTGGCCGAACGCGGGTACGACTGCCGATGGCTGGGCCTACCCGCTTCCGCCATCGGAGCCCCACACCAGCGGTTCCGCGTCTTCGGCCTCGCCTGGCCCAGGGGTACCGACCCCCGCGGCGTCCAACCCGAACGACGGCGAGGACGTCGACATCTACCTGGCGCGCCGCCGCAAGCTCTCCGGCTCCCTGTCGGTGGCGATCCGTCTGGAACTGCGGCGAACACGCTGGCTAAGCGCCGAACGAGCAGCCGCGTCGAGTGGGGCCGATTCGAACTCGCCATCCGACACTGGGAACACCTCCTCGGCCGTCCCGCGCCGTTCCCGGTCGTCCACGTCAAGGGACGAGACCGGCTCTCCCCGCCCTTCGTCGAATGGTTGATGGGACTCGACGCCGGCTGGGTCACCGACGTTCCCGGAATCAGTCGGGCGATGGCGCTGAAGATGCTCGGAAATGGTGTCGTTCCCGTCCAAGGCGCCGCTGCTCTACGCCTGTTGCTGGACCCCGTCCCAGCCGACCTCGACCGTCCGGTTGGGACACACCACGAATCGACCACGAACGACCACGGCTCGACCACAAAGGACTCCCAGGACCGGCCCGACCGGACAGCGTGAAAGCACGCCATCCGGCGACCAGAATACGAGTCCTGACAGGGAGAAACCGTGAAATACGACCACGCGCACTGCCCTCCCGGCGCGCACGACCGCGACCCCGGAACGTCGATCGAGGACGGCCAGCCGGTCGACGAGCACGGCCTGATGCTGTGCCGTGACTGCGACGCCCCGCTCATGTACTGCGCCACCGTCGAGGACTACGACCACGCCGACTCGGACACGCCGCCCTGCTTTCTCGTGCCCGCCAACCGGGACGGGGGCGCCTGATGTCGGTCTACGTGTCATCCACTGCGGACCTCGTCATGACCTGCGCGCGGACCCTCGTGACGTTCTCCGGACCCGGCATCGATGGGATCAGCGGCGGCAAGATCGCCAGTGTGTTCCGGGCGATCCTCATCGCGCAGCGCGCCGCCTACGCCTCCTCCTACCACGATGACAGCACCACGATCCCGGAGGTCGAGTTCCCGGACACAGCGTCCCCGGACCTCCTGGTCAACCGCCCGGACCTGAAGACGCTCTACGAGGACCTTCGGCTGCTGCGCTACAACACCGTCGACAACGCCGGCCGCGACTGGCTCCCCGCCGAACCCGCCGCGCAGTTCGACGAGCTGATCACCCTCACCGCGGCCAAAGCCGCCGGCTTCTAGATCTAGATCACTACCCCACCGAGCACGGCCCGGTGTCCGCCTTCCCCCGCGGGCGCCGGGCCGCTCCACACCTGACCCGCCCGCTTCCCCGGCGGGCCGGGCACAGGGAGACCGGGCCGGTGGGCACGTCGGGACACACCTTCTTCTCCATTGCCCGCCACAGTGCCCACCGGCCCATCCTCGGATCACGGCAGCCACGACAGCAGATCCGGCAGGCCCTTGCGCCACGCGGCTGCCAGCACCAGGACATACACCAGCCACCGCAGGCCGATCCGCACACCAGGGTCAAGGTCCCGCATGGTCTCGCTGAACCTCACCGCGAGCGAGGGTCGCCGAGGTTGGTGGTCACCGCCGTCCATCTCGCGCTCCTCGTCCCCCGGCGCCCATCCCAGTACGGGCACCACTGAGCAAGCCTGGACGCGGAGGCGTTCTCAGACAACGCCACAACCGTGCCATCCGGACGCCATCCGAACGCCCGCCCTGTCGTGATCAACCCTGGCAGAGCGACAAGGACGTCTCTAGATGACATTCGGTGACATCCAGACATCTGGGCACTCTCCGTCCGGGCGACCGACGCGGTGACGCCGTGGGCGCGCAGCACTCGGCGAACACGACTTCCCCCGGACTGGCCACGCATTCGCGCCCGTGTGCTGCGCCGTGACCCGATCTGCCGCCTGTGCGGCACCGCGCCCTCGACCGAGGTCGATCACATCCGACCCGGCGACGACCATTCCGACACCAACCTGCGCGGCGTCTGCACCCCCTGCCACCGCACCAAAAGCGCCCACGAGGGCGGTACCGCCGCCGCGGCGCGCCGTTCCCGACGCCGACCACCCGAACCCGACCACCCCGGCCTGCGCTGACTAGACCGCCATCACCGAAACGAGGAGCGCCCGTGTCGCATCCGATCCCCGACCCGACAATCGTGTTCGTGCACGGCGCCTGGCACGGCCCGTGGGCATGGGACCAGCTCCGCCGCTACCTGCCCGCCTTCGACACCATCGCGGTTGACTTGCCCGGCTCCGGCTCCGACCCCGACCGGCTCGGTGGCCTCCAGGATGACGCCGACCTGCTCCGCGACACCGTCCGCGGGATCGACGGGCCGGTGGTCGTCGTGGCGCACTCCTACGGCGGCGCGGTCGCCACCGAAGCCCTGACGGACTGCCCCAACGTCCAGCAGGTCATCTACCTGACCGCGTTCGCGCCCGACGCGGGCGAGAGCGTGCACCAGCTCGTCGGCGGCCAGCTCCCCAACTGGGTGACCATCACCGACGACAACGCGTCCGAGGTACGGCACCCCATCCGCGTGTTCTACGGCGACTGCTCACCGCGGCTGGCACGCTGGGCCGCACGCCAGCTCACCAAGCAGTCGCTGTCCTCGATCCAAGGCCAGGTCACCGACCCTGCCTGGCGGTACCTGCCGGCCACGTACATCATCTGCACCCGCGACCGCGCCATCCACCCCGCGGCGCAGGCCGTGTTCTCCGCCCGCTGCGACGAGGTACACCGGCTGCGCGCCGACCACTCACCCATGCTCAGCCAACCGGACGCGCTCGCCGACCTGCTCCGCACGGTCATCGCGTGCGACGCACCTGGTCCGTACCGACCGGCCCACCGGGGGTAGCCCTGCGCCCGGCCGAGGCCAGCACCGGTATGTGATAGCGGCTCGCCGTCTGTACGAAATCCGAGGTTTGGGGATCATGAGAGCCCCCGACCTCTCGCTGGTCGGGGGCTCCGCTGTCATGCCGCCGGCCCGAGTTCACCGCCGTGCTCGCGGTGCAGTCGCGCGACAAGCGCGTGCATCTCGGCCATGACGGCGGCCTGGTGCCTGTGCGTGACCGCGAGTACGTCGGGATCCTTCAGTACGTCTTCGTGCTTCAACACAAGTTCCTTCGCACGATGCCGCTCGGCGGCGTCGTAGAAGTTGCTACATCTCTGTCCGTGGAAGCTCGGAAGTTTCCAATGCTCGATTGATGAGATTGTTCCTTGCGAGACTCCAATACTCATCGCTACGAACGTTTGAGAGAAACCGAGCTTTAGTCTTCGTTCGCGGAGTTCTTCTCCGTAGTTATTTTGGTTCTCTATTTCGCGATTCATTTCGTTCTCCCATCTTTGCAACCAAAACCGCTCCACAAGCCTCTGACCTGGTGTTTTGTCTCTACCAAGAGGCAAAGGGTCAGCCCTGGACCTTGCCGTGACTGTCGGGATGGCTCGCTCATGTGGAGCGATATCTCGACGATACGCCCGAGAACCGGAAATGCACAACGCCCAGGGCCAGCTCGTGATCCCAACCTTCGAATAGTGACCCGCTGCGACTACTGCGCGCTGCCGAGGGGAAAGGTGCGATGGCTCTCGCTGGACGTCCGCCTTCGAACAACCCGCGCAACCGCAACCCAAAGACCTACGACTGGTCGCCCATCGAGAACACCCTCTACGACGGGCCGTCGCCCGACCTGCCGGCCACGATCGGCCGGCAACCCTGGCATCCGCAGACGGTGGCCTGGTGGGAGGCGGTACGGCGGATGCCGCACTGTCGGCTGTGGACCGAGACGGACTGGCGGTTCGCGATCGAGACCGCCGTGCTCGTGGACGAGTTCTGGCGCGGCGAACTCGCCCGTGCCGCCGAACTCCGGCTTCGCTCGGCCAAGCTCGGCCTGACCCACGAGGACCGGCTCAAGCAGCGCATCCGCTACACCAACCCAGACGGCCCGGTCGTGGCCGAGACACCGGCTGCGGTGGCGCGGCTGGACGAGCGCCGGCGCCGGTTGGGCAAGGCTGGGGGTGAGGGTGCCTCGTGAGCTGGTCCACGCGCCCGGTCACGATCGGAACCGTTCGCTGGGTTGGCTGGCGGCGGCGTGGATCGAGCACTGGGCTGTGCATGGCCCCGGCGATGTACAGGGCAACCCGGTGGAGCTGGATGACGAGTTCGCCGGGTTCCTGCTCGACGCCTACGCCCACAACCCGCATGGCCGCCGTCTGTACTCCCGCGTGGCGCTGGTCCGGCCGAAGGGCCGGGCGAAGTCGGAGCTGGCCGGGCACGTCGGCTTGTTCGACGCCCTCGGCCCGTCCCGGTTCGCCGGCTGGGCTCAGGGCGGTGAGGTGTTCCGGTGGCGGGACTTCGCCTACCGCTACACCCCCGGCGAGCCGATGGGCCGCCCCCTGGTCTACCCCTACATCCGGTGCCTGGCCACCGAGGAGACCCAGACCGGCAACACCTACGACGTCATCCACTTCAACCTCGAGGACGGGCCGCTCGGCGAGGACCTGCCCGACGACGCGGTCGGCCTGACCCGCGTCCTGTTGCCGGACGGCGGCGAGATCGTCCCGTCCACCGCCAGCTCGTCGGCGAAGGACGGCGGCAAGGAATCGCTCGTGATCTTCGACGAGCCGCACCTGTACATCACGCCCGAGCTGCGGCGCATGTTCAAGACCGTCGACCGCAACCTGCGCAAACGGAAGTCCGCGGAGCCGTGGGCGCTGCTCACCTCGACCATGTACCAGCCTGGTGAGGACTCGGTACTGGAAGCCGTCGACCACCAGGCACAAGCCATCCGCGAGGGCCGCGCCCGCGCGGCGCGGCTGCTGTGGGACCACCGCGAAGCCCCCGCCGAGGTCGACCTGACCGACCTCGACAGCGTGGTCGCCGCTCTGGCCGAGGTGTACGGGCCGGCCGCCGCGTGGATGGATCTGCCCGGCATCGTGCGGGATGAGTTCTGGGATCTCACCAAGGACCCGTCCGACGCGCGCCGGTACTTCTTCAACCAGCGCACCGCCGCGGCGACCGCCTGGTCCTCGGCGCCGGAGTGGGACGCTTGCCACCACCCCGACCTTCCGCCGCTGGCGGAGGGGGACGAGGTGGCGCTGTTCTTCGACGGCTCCACCGGCGACGACGCCACCGGTCTCATAGCGGTCCGGCTCGACGACGGGCAGGCTGCGGTGTTGCACTGCCAGGAACGCCCACCCGGACGCGACGGCAAGGCGTGGCGGGTCGACAAGCCCGCCGCCGACCTCGCGGTACGCCGAGCGTTCGACCGGTACACGGTGTTGGGGTTCTTCGCCGACGTGCGCGAGTTCGAGTCCTACGTCGACACCTGGGCGCTGGAGTTCCGCGACCGACTGCTCATCGACGCGACGACCGGGCGGCACCGGCACGCCGTGGCGTTCGACATGCGTGCTCGTGTCGCCGAGTTCACCGCCGCGACCGAACGCACCCTCGCCGACATCCGGCAGAAGACCGTCCGCCATGACGGGGACCTGCGGCTCCGCCGGCACGTGCTCAACGCGCGCCGCGCGCCGAACAAGTACGGCGTCTCGATCGCCAAGGAATCCCGCGACAGTCCGCACAAGATCGACCTCGCGGTCTGCCTGATCGGCGCCCACCTCGTGCGCCGGCTCGTGCTCGCCTCGGAGAAGTACCAGCGCCGCAAGCGGCGCACCCGCCGCGTCACAGTCCTCCGCTGAGCCCTGGGGAGGTGACGCCGCGGTGGCCGACCTTGACACCTTCCACGACCTGCGCCGCCGCCTTCACTCATGCACGAGCCGGGTGCGGCGGCTGGACGCCTACTACAACGGGGCGCAACGCCTCGCCTCGCTCGGGCTCGGTCTGCCGCCGGAGATGCGCCGCCTGCACACGGTGGTGAACTGGCCGCGCCTGGTCGTGGACAGCCTGGAGGAGCGTCTCGACGTGGAGGGGTTCCGGCTGGCCGGCGCCGCGGACACCGACGAGCGGCTGTGGTCGTGGTGGCAGCACAACAACCTCGATGAGGAAGCCAGCCTGGCCCACCTGGAAGCACTCGTCGCGGGTCGGGCATTCCTCACCGTCGGGCCCAGCGAGGACGCCCCGGACGTTCCGGTGATCACGCCGGAGTCGGCGCGCTCGATGGTCGCTGACATCGACCCACGCACCCGCGCCGTGCGGGCGGCGCTGCGGCTGTACAACCAGCCCGCCGATGGCGGCAGCGCTCGCTCCGCCACCTTGTACCTGCCGACGCGGACGGTGTTCTACGACCGCGCGTCCGCCGGGTGGCGCGCGGTGGACACGATCGATCACCAGCTCGGCGTCACGCCGGTGGTGCCGCTGGTCAACCGCGCCCGTCTCGCCGACCGGGACGGCCGCTCGGAGATGGCCGACGTGATCGGGTTGACCGACGCCGCGTGCCGCACGCTGACCAACCTGCAAGGCGCGCAGGAGCTGCTCGCGGTGCCGCAGCGCTACGTGCTCGGCGCGACCCGCGAGGACTTCGTCGACGAGCACGGCAAACCGGTGCCGGCGTGGGAGGCATACATCGGCCGCATTCTCGCGCTCGGCGACCCGGACGCGAAGGTCGGCCAGTTCACCGCCGCGGACCTGCGGAACTTCACCGAGACCCTGAACGCCTACGCCCGCCTCGTGTCCGCCCTGTCTGGACTGCCGCCGCACTTCCTCGGCCTGGTTTCGGAGAACCCCGCCTCAGCGGACGCGATCCGCAGCGCCGAGGCCCGGTTGGTGAAGCGCGCGGAGCGGCGCACGCGGGCCTTCTCCGGGGCGTGGGAGCAGGCCATGCGGCTCGGGATGCGGATCGTGGACGGCGAGCTACCCGCCGAGGCGACCCGACTGGAAGCGGTATGGCGCGATCCGTCCACCCCGACCTACGCCGCGAAGGCCGACGCGGTCAGCAAGCTGGTGGCCGCCGGGATCTTGCCGGTGTCGGTGGCGTGGGAAGAGCTCGGCTACACGCCCGAGCAGCGCCGCAAGCTCGCCGAAGCCTCCGGCGACGACCCGCTGTCCCGCCTGATGGCCACCGTCGGCGCCACCGACACCAGGGCCACCGCCGAGCCAGGGGAGGCGGTGGCCGCGTGAGGTTGGCTGAGCTTCGCCGCGCCCAGGACACCATCACTCAGCAGGTGCTCGCCGCGGCGGTGGCGGTGCTGCGTACCCTTGCCGGCCGCCCGCTCCCGCCGGAGGTGTGGCGGTTGCTGGTCGACGCGCTGTTCCCCACCGTGGTGCAGGGCCGCCAGGCATCGCACGAGCTGGCGGTGCGGTTCTATCGCGCCCAGCGCGCCGACTACAGCGACCAACCGGTCCCGACTCTGAACGTGCCGGCCTACGGACCCGACGCGCTGGAACACACCCTCCGGCGCACCGTCTTCCCGCGACTGTCCCAGGCGGACACGGCACGGGCGGCGATCAGCGACGCGGCGGGCGCGCTCGCGCGACATGTCGAGCAGGCCGGCCGCGACACCATCACCACCGCCGCCCGGCTAGACCGGGTCGCGCTCGGGTGGGCGCGGGTGCCGACCGGGCGAGAGACCTGCGCGTTCTGCTGGATGCTCGCCTCCCGCGGCCCGGTCTACCGCACCGCGGCATCGGCCGGCGAGATGACCGCCTGGCACGACCGCTGCGACTGCCACGTCACCCCGGTGTTCGACCGCGACACCTGGGACGGCCGCGACACCTTCCGTGCCGCGCAACAGCTCTGGCGTGACGCCACCCGCGGCCACTCCGGACGCGACGCGCTCAACGCCTTTCGCCGTTCCCTCGCCGGCACCACACCCAACTCCCTGCCCGGCGCGCTCCAGACCGCTGCCTGAACCGCGGCCTGACTACCAGCTACCGCGCTCGTCCCTGGCGGACAGCGCCACCCCATCCGCTCCCGGCCCCTGGCGGGCCGTCCGTCGCATGCCCCAGGAGGGCCACACCCTTGCCACCCAACGAAACCACCGACCCATCCGGCGACACCGGCGACGCCCCCACGCCGGAGAACGCGGGCACCGCCACGAGCGAGCCGACACCGGCACCGACGCCAGCGCCGGGCTCGCCGGGCTCGCTCGCCGAGCTGCCCGAGTGGGCGCAGACCGAGATCCGCCGCGCCCGCACCGAAGCGGCCAAGTACCGCCGGGAGCGCAACACCGCGCAGAAAGCCTTGCAGGACAAGGACACCGCCGAGCACGGCGAGGACCAGGAGTCCCGCGCCGAGATCGACCGCCTGTCCGGCGAGCTGACCGCCGCCCAGCGTGACGCCGCCCGGTTGCGGGCCGCGCTCGCCGCCGACGTACCGCCCACCCAGGTCGCCGACTTCGCCGCGCGGCTGGTCGGCGACACCGACGAGGACCTCGCCGCCGACGCCCAGCGGCTGCGCGAGCTGCTCGGCCTCTCGACCCCGCCCGACCGGCGCCGCGCCGACCCGTCGCAGGGCGCCGGCCTGGACACCGCCACCGGTGCCGCGACCTCGCCGGCCGAGGCGTTCGCAGCCTTCGTCCAGGACAAACTCCAGTAAGGACGTGATCCCCCATTCCGCCAACAACCCTGGCCAACATCCCCGAGCAGCTCCTGCCGCGCGAGGTCACCGGCCCGATCTTCGACAAGGCCCAGGAACGCAGCGTGATCATGCGCCTGGCCGGCACCCTGCCCGTCACCCTCGGCGAAACCAGCATCCCGACCACCACCAAACGCCCCGAGGTCGGGGTGATCGGTGAGGGCGACGCCAAGCCGGTCTCGGATGTCGGCTACGGCGTGAAGACCATCAAGCCGGTCAAGCTCGCGACCATCGTGGTCGTGTCCGAGGAGTTCGCCCGCGCCAACGTCGGCGGCACCTACGACCAGATCTCCGACGACCTCGCATTCGCCCTCGCCCGCGGCGCTGACCTGCTCACCTTCCACGGCCGCTCCCCGCTCACCGGGGCGATGGTCGAGGGGAAGGAGTACCTCAACCAGACCACCAACCGCGTCGTCCTCGGCTCCACCCCGCAGGAGGAGGGCGGCATCTCCGGGGACCTGGTGGCCGGCTACGAGCTGGTCGTGAACGACCAGACCACCGACGAGTTCACCGGCTTCGCCGCCGACTCCCGCCTGCGGCCGCGGCTGATCGGCGCCACCGACAAGAACGGCCGGCCGCTGCTGCAGACCGCGACCAACCTCGCCGACCGCATGGACACCGTGCTCGGCCTGCCCACCGCCTACAGCCGTGCCGTGTCCGGGCAGATCGGCGCCAGCACGGACACCACCGTCCGCGCCTTCGGCGGCGACTGGCCCCAGATCAAGTGGGGCTTCGCACAGGAAATGACCATCAAGGTCAGCACCGAGGCCACCGTGATGATCGACGGCCAGCTCGTCTCCCTGTGGCAGCACAACCTCGTCGGCCTGCTCGTCGAGGCCGTCTTCGGCTGGGCCATCGGCTCCGTCGACGCGTTCGCCGCCTACGAGATGGCCGGAAGCTAAAGGGAGGTCACCGGGTGCGGGCTGTCGCGCTCATCCACTTCTACCTCCCACACCACCGCGCCGGCTCCGAGACCATGCTGCACGCGATGCTGCGCGCCCTGGTGGACGCCGGGCACGAGGCGCACGTGGTGGTCACCTCCCAACCCGAAGGCGCTGACGACTACACGGTCGACGGGGTCGCGGTGCACCGGGCGGGCACAGGCGGACGCACCGTGCCCCGCCTGGTCACCGCTCTGGAACCGGATGTACTGGTCACGCACCACCAGGAGACCCCGCACACGTCCAAGCTCGGGCGGGACCTGGGGGTGCCGGTGGTGCACGTGATCCACAACCACATGCACCACACCAACCTGTGGCTCCACAAGAGACCACAGTTGGCGGTGTTCAACACGCACTGGATCACCCGGCATTTTGCCAAGCGGCACAAGGGCTTGCGGTCGGTCGTGGTGCACCCACCGGTGTGGAGGCACGAGCACACCACCACCCCTGGCGACCGGGTCACGTTGGTGAACCTGAATCGGGACAAGGGCTCCGGTGTCTTCTACGCACTCGCCGAACGCATGCCCGATGTGCCGTTCCTCGCTGTCGTCGGCGGACACGGTCACCAGGTCATCCGCGACGACCTGCCCAACGTCGAGACGCAACCGCAAACCAGCGACATGCGGAGCGATGTGTGGGCACGCACGCGCGTGCTGGTCATGCCCTCGGTCTACGAGTCCTATGGGATGGTCGCCGTGGAGGCCGGGCATTCCGGTATCCCGGTCATCGCCCACCCCACCTCCGGCCTGCTGGAGTCCCTCTCCTACGCGGGGACATTCTGCGACCGCGACGACCTCGACGCCTGGGAACGCGCCCTGCGCTCCATCCTCCAGCCCGCCACCTGGGAACCGCTGTCCGCGGTCGTCCAGCGCCGCGCCGCCGAGTTGGACCCGCGCACCGATCTCGCCGCGTGGGTGGCCGCGCTGGAATCCCTTGTCACACAAGCCAAAGGACGGTGACCGGCCGTGGAGCTGATCAACACCATGGGCACGCGAGTGCGGGTCCGCGACGAACACGCCGAGCGGCTCCTAGCCGCCGGCTACACCCGACCCAACCCCGACCAACCAGCCACGCCGACCCGGCGAGCGACGACCCGCAGCGGCAAGACGACCGCTCGCCACCGCATCACCAGCGGAACCGGCGGTGGGTCTGGTCGCGTGTCGTGAGCTACGCCAGCGTCGCCGACGTCGAGGTCCGGCTCGGCCGACCGCTCACCGACGCCGAGCGCGACTTGGCCGCCGTGCTGCTGGAAGACGCCGAGACGGTCATCCGCGTCAAGATCCCCGACCTGGACCAGCGCATCGCCGACGGCCGTCTTCGCCGCGAGCTCGTGGTGATGGTCGAGGCCAACGCTGTCGTGCGGGTGCTGCGCAATCCAGGCGGGTTCCGTTCGGAGACCGCCGGGGACTACTCCTACACCCTCGATACCCGCGCCGCCGCTGGCTACCTCACCATCCCTGACGCCGACTGGTACCTCCTCGGCGTGCGGCCCGGCGCGTTCACCATCCGGCCCGCCTTCCCCCGGTGCACGATTCCGCCGCCGCCCACCTGCCCGCACTTCTGTCCGGCGGACTGCTGGTGCGTCTGGAGCCCCTCGTGAGCTTGCTCGATGCCGGTCCGGACGCGATCGTGGTCTACCCGTCGGTGTGGGAGGCGGACGCGGACGGCAACTACGCCTGGCGGCCCGGCACGATGCCGGTGCTGGTCTGGGCACGCGTGCAGCCGGTCAACTCGACCGAGCTGGTCGTGAACGGCCAGCAGGTCGTCACCCTCGCCCGCGTGATCGCCCGCCGCGCACCCGCCGGCCCGTGGGATCGCATCGACTACGACCGCCGCACATGGGACGTGCTCGGCGAACCCGAACAGCGCGGCGACAGCCCCACCACCCGTCACGTCACGGTGCTCATGCAGGCCCGCGGACCCCATCGGGAGGCGAGCCGTGGCCGAGGTTGACCGCAACGTCGCCGACATCGTGGCGCACCTCCCCGGCGTCCGGGACGCGGTCGGCGAGGCCGCCGACGAGATCGCCGCCCGCGCCCGCGCGAACCTCGCCCAGCACCGCGACTCCGGCGACGCCACCATCGAGGTCATCCGCGGACGCACTGACGCGCATGTGTCCCTGGTGGACGAGGCCGCGCTGTCGATCGAGTACGGGCATTTCACCGACAACGGCGAAACCGACGCGCAGGTCACCTACGTGCCCGGCCTGCGCATCCTCCGCGACGCCGCCGACCTGTAACCCGGTTACGCCGTCTCGACGTCGTCGGAGACGTCGAGGCTGTCCAACCAGCGGAACATCGTCTGGGCGTCGACGCGGTAGAACACGCGGCAGGGGCCGCACTTGCTGGCGAAGTGCTTCCCACTGCCGTCCGGCGTGTGCGCGACCCGGTGCATGTCCACCAGTTCGCGGACCGCCACCTGGATCTCCCGAGAAGTTGAATTCGAACCCATGTTCGGATGATAGGTCGCTGACACGGTCGGCGCTACGGCGACATGAGGGAGGCCGCGTGCGGCTGCTGCCCTACGTCGACGGGCTCGTCCTCGCGCTGCTGCGGGGCGCGCTGCCCAGCACGGTGACGGTGGAGACGGAGTTGTCGGATCCGCTGCGCCGCACGCCGTATGTGTTCGTGGACCTGGTCGGCGGCGAGGAGGTCGACCCGCGGTTCCTCGGCGTGCCGCGCGTGGACGTCGACTGCTTCACCAGCACCGGCGGGAAACAGGCGGCTGCTGATCTCGCCGAACACGTCCGCGTCGTGCTGTTCCGAGCGTGGGAGGACCAGAAGGTCACCCCACACGGGCACCTCGCCTCGTTCCGCACCCTGACCTACCCACACGAGATCCGCACCGCCGGCCAGCCCGGCGAGGTCTACCGCTTCACCGCGGCCTACGAACTCGGCGTCCGCCCACCGCGATCGATCTGAGTCACTGGAGCTGTAGGTTGTCGAGCAGCCGCTCGCGCTCACGTTCACGTCGTACCTTCGATCAATACGCTTGTTCGCGCCGTGTCATCGGGCGCGTGCCATCGCGCATCTCGCGGAAGTTCTGCGTGTACTCACCGCCTGCGGCTGTGTATGCGTCGGTGAATTCGGCCAGCACCTTCCAGCAGTCGCGCCCGACTGCGCGGAGGCCCCGGTAAGAAGTGTCCTCGGGTGCCCAACCAGTCATATCTGGGGGTACGCGGTCCCGGCTCATGTGGACCACGTGCTTCGAGGCCACCCACCACACTCGGTCGAGCCGGGCGGCGAGTGCCTTGCGCGGCTGCCACGTCGGCAGGAAATCCCGCGCTGAGTAGTCCCGTGAGGGCATCCGCACGAAGAACTCAGCGACGCAGCGTACTGCGACGTAGAACGCGTCTCGGCACCCCGCAGCGGCAGGAAACGTCCTGGTCGAGCGCTCCAGCCACGAGCCGTCGTACGCGAACTCAGGCAGATCGCGCACGTCCATCATTGCCTTGGCGAGATGGTCGAGAATCCGCTCCAGCGGCGGTCTGGAGAAGTATTCCGCAAGGTCGTCGGGGTCGTCAGCCACGCCCGTGACTGTAGACACCCGCCACAGCCTTGGGCCCAGCAAATCCATTCCTAACAGGCGATACGCGACATTCGCGTGTCGCCTTCTGTCTTGTGTGGAGGCTTCTCGTGCCGCTCAACGACGGCGCTGTCCTCATTCCCGGCACAGGCCGCGTCTACCTCGCTGGCCCCGGTCAGGCGCCCCCGCCCGACCCGCGCAACCCGACCGATCCGTGGTCGATCGTGGGACACACCTCCCGCGAGGAAGGGTTGACGATCACTCGCGATCAGGGTGATTCGGAGGTCAAGGGCACCTGGGAGAACCCCGCGCTGCGGGAGCGGCGAGAGCCGGCGACGTGGGCGATCACCTTCCAGTTGCACCAGGTGGACAACAACACCCTGGAACTGTTCTTCGGCGCCGGTGACATCGACACCCCCGGCGTGTTCGGCGTCAACGGCGTCGGCGCCCCGGTGGAGCGGGCGCTGTTCGTGCGGATGATCGACGGCGGCGCCGAGGCTGGGCTGTACGTGCCGCGCGTGTCGATCGGCAGCGATGACGACGTCAGCGTGGACGTGGAGAACTTCCTCGCCTTCCCCGTCCGTGCCCAGGTCCTTCAGGTCACCGGCTCGAACCTCATGGAGTGGTACGCGCCCGGCCTCGGCGCTCCACCCGCGTAACCAGTCGCTTTCCCTTACGTCTCAACGACTTGGAGGATTGATCCTGTGGCGACCGTGATCGGTCTCGACGAGATCCGGCAGGAGGCCGAGCAGCAGTTCGGCGATCTGGAGATCACCCTGCCCAACGGCCAGGCCGTAAAGCTGCGGCACGCGTTGCGGTTGTCCAAACCGGACCGCAAGCGGCTGGCCGAGCTGGGTAACCACATCGGCCAGGTCGCCGACGAGAACAGCCAGCATGCGGACAGCGAGGACGCGCTGCTCGCCGCGATCGGCGACGTCCTCATTCTCGTGGCCGAGACCAAGACCGCCGGCCGCGCGCTCCTGTCCGCGATAAAGGGGGATCTGTTGACGTTGATGGGCGTGTTCCGCCAGTACCAGCAGGTCTGTCAACTCCCGGAAGCCTCGCGCTCGACCAGCTAGCCGACCAGACCGGCGCCACCAGCCTCGTCGCCGATCTGCGGCGCTACTACCGCACCGACCTCGCCGACCTCTGGCGCGATCGGGGCGGCTTGTCGCCGCGGCGGGTGTTGTGGCTGGTCGAGCATCTTCCCGAAGACTCCGCGACCGTCGCCGCGCTCCGCGGCGGCCCCGACCACGCCGCCCAGCACCGCCCGTAGACCAGCACCGCGCATCTGCTGGCCACTGTGGCCGACGCCGTGCAGCTCAACACCTGGGCCACCGTCGCCGCCAACTCCAGACGCCGCCCGAAACCGCCGCCCCCGCTCCCACGCCCGACCTCGCCCCGGCGAGCCGGACGAGTGGTGACCGTCGCCGAGATCGCCGCCGCACAACAGCGGGAGACCACCGGGCGGGGGTGACAGGGTGGCGGGTCCGGGGGGGCCGCGAGATTGGCCGAGTTTCCGTCCGCGTCCTGCCCGACACTGACCTGTTCGGCCGGTTCCTGGCCCGCGACCTGGCACAGATCGAACGCACCAGCTCAGTGCACATCGCCGCCGTGCTCGACGGCGACCGCCTGGCCGCCGACGCGCGCCGGCTCGCCAACATCGCCGAGCGCGGCGCCACGGTCACCGTGCCGGCCGAACTGGACGCCGACCGGGTGGAGTCGGAGTTTCAGCGGCTCGTCCGTGGCCTGGCCGGCGAGTCGGTGTCGCTGCGGGTCGACCTGGACAAGAACGACCTCGCCCAGATTCAGCAGGCCGGCCGTGACTTCGCCCGCCTCGCCTCGGTCACGTTCGCGATCGGTGGGCTGGCCGCCGCGACCTCTGGCCTGGCCGGGCTCGCGGTCGGCGCCGCGCAGGCGTCCGGCGCACTGCTGGTGCTGCCGGCAGCCGGGCTCGCCGCCGCTGCTGCGCTCGGCACGCTCGTGGTGGGGATGCAGGGCTTCGGCGACGCCCTCTCCTCGATGGACGACCCGGCCGCGTTCGCCGAAGCCCTCGCCAACCTCGCGCCCTCCGCGCGGGACACGGCACAAGCGATCAAGGCGTTGCAACCCGCATTCGGCGGGCTGCGGCTGGATGTGCAGGAGCGGCTGTTCGCCGGGATGGCCGCCACGATCACCCAACTCGCCGGCTCCTACCTGCCCGTGCTCCGCACCGGGCTCGGCGGGATCGCCACCGAACTCAACACGGGTGCTCGCGCGTTCGCCACCTTCCTCACCTCATCACAGTCCCTCACCGACACGTCCTCGATCCTCGCCGATGTCCGCACCGCTCTCGCGGCGTTGGCTCCGGCTGGGGTGGCGTTCTCCGCCGCGCTGCGCGACATCACGACTGTCGGTGCCTCGTTCCTGCCCAGTCTCGCTGGTGGGCTCGCCGACGCTGCCGAGCGGTTCCGCGCGTTCATCGCCGAAGCCCGCACCTCCGGCCAACTCGCCACCTGGATACAGGGCGGGATCACCTCGGTCGGGCAGCTCCTCCAGATCCTGCGCAACCTCGGCTCCATCGCCGCCTCGGTGTTCGGCGCGCTCGACAACACCGGCGGCGGGTTCCTCGCCTTCCTCGCCGACGCCACCGGTCAACTCGCCGCCTTCCTGGACAGTGCGCAGGGCGCGGAGGTGCTCGGCGCGCTGGCCGAGTTCGCCGCCGTCGCCGGCCAGGCGATCTCCACCGTGCTGGGTGCCGCGCTCACGCAACTGGGTCCGGTGCTCGTCGAGCTGGCGCCCGCGCTGTCGGTGTTCGTCACCCAGCTCTCCGGCGCGCTCGTCACCGCCCTACGGATCGCCGGGCCACTGCTGCAACAGTTCGCGTCCTTCCTGTCCGCCAACGCGTCCTGGCTCGGGCCGGTGATCATCGGACTCGGCACCGTCGCCGCCATCGCCGGCCCGCTCATCTCCGGTCTGTCCGCCCTGGTCTCCATCGTGCGGGTCGCGTCCCTGGTGTTCACCGGCCTGAACACCGTGCTGCTGGCCAACCCGATCGGGCTGGTCATCGCCGCGATCGGCGCGTTGGTCGCCGCGTTCGTCTGGCTGTGGAACAACTCCGCCAGCTTCCGCGACTTCTGGATCGGCGTCTGGGACGGCATCCTCGCCGCCGTCAACTGGGCCATCGACGGCGTGAAGAACGTGTGGAACGGACTGGTGTCGTTCTTCACCAACACCACCCTCGGCCAGATCATCGTCGGGATCTTCGACGCCATCGGCACCGCGATCGGCGCGGTGATCGACGCCATCCAATGGCTCATCGACCGCATCGGCGACGCCATCGACTGGGTCTCGGATCTCCTCGGCGACATCGGCAGTGTCGTCGGCCTCGGCGGAGACGTCACCCGGTCGTTCCGCAATAGCCGCGCGGTCGGCGACATGGCCACCGCCACCAGCAGCTTCCGCACCGGGGAACGCACCCCGCCGACTCTCGGCATCGCATCACCGTCGCGGCTCATGGCACAGATCGGCGGCTACACCGCCCAAGGATTCGCGCAAGGTATCCGCGACGCCACACCGCTGGCCGCCCGCGCCGCGAACCACCTCGCCACCGCCGCCACCTTCGACCCGGCCCGCGCCGACTTCGACGCCACCGCGCCGGGTTCGGGGTCGGCGGTGACCGTGCAGCAAACGATCAACGCCGCCCCGGAACAGTCGCCGTGGGCGATCGCCACTGCGGCCAACCGGCAACTTGGCTACGCCATGCGCACCGCAAGCACGTAGATCGTCAGGACTCAACCCGCCACATCAGATGAATAGTCGAGCTGGAGCGATGCCTGGTGAGGCTTCGGGAAGGAAACAACTGATCCATCTCTGTTATCCAACTGCTGAAGTGCACGTTCAGCTGCGGCTCCGAGCCCTCTGGCCAGCAAGGGAGGAACTGCATTTCCGATCTGCTTTAGCATCTGCCATTCACTGCTCTTAAACACGAATCCGTCATGGAATGACTGAAGTCGCGCCGCTTCGCGTACAGTGATCCAGCGCTGGTGGTCAGGGTGAACCCATTCGGACAGATCACGGTGCATCTGGGCGAGGATCGTGTATGCGGGCTTGTCTGGGTGTAGACGGCGCCACTTCTCGGGTCGTGCACCGTTCCAAACTGACGGGGGGAGCGAGTCGGCTTTAGCTCCTGGCGCGAGTTTCTTGATCAGCTTGCGGCGCCGTTCTTGAATTTCTTTCGTGTGATGGTTGTGTAGCTTGAGGGTCCCTCCGGCCTGGCGTTTCTTGTACTCTGCCGCATACCAGCGACCGTCCCGGTCGAGTCGAAGCTCGTTGAGGATGTCGTTAGAGCGTCCGGTTCGCGGGTACCGAAGTGGTTCGTAGTGAATCGCCGTTGCTTCGGGAAGTTCCCCAATAGCCTGCTTGACAGTCATCTCTGGCTGCTTTTCCTCCTCTAGTGCCGCCTCGAGAAAGACCTGTGCGTCCAGGCCAAGATCCTGGTCGTCCCGGACACCAAAGAAGATTGCCCGCCTTCGAAGCTGGGGTACCCCAAAATCTGTTGCGGCAACAACCGTAACGCCTGCGTTCCGGTAGCCCGCCTGAGCGAACGCTTCAAGCACTTCACGCTTGAATCGCCCTTTGGCAAGCAACAGCATGTTCGGAACATTTTCCATCAAAAATACGCGCGGTCGCAACACTTTGAGAATGCGAACATACTGGAGGTATAGCTCGTTTCGTGGGTCATCCAGTATCCGGGTTCCGATCTGGCTATAACCCTGACACGGCGGACCGCCAAAGAGCAGGTCGACCGCTCCTGATTTGACATCGGAGAAATGTGAAGCTTCGTCACGCCATTCCGACGAGTCGTCGTTCAGAAATGCGTGTACGTCGCCTTTGAATAGCGGTACCTCGGGGAAATTGTGCTCGTAGGTCTGGACCGCGAACCGGTCCATCTCTACCGCAGCCTTGACGTCGAAGCCGGCAAGACGGATGCCCTCGCAGAAGCCGCCGCAACCAGAAAACAACGAGACCGCACGGTACGCGCTCACTCTGTCCACCTCACGGGTCAGGACCCTAGCTTGATCCACCGACAGTCCGGCGTGCGCCACGCCGACCACCGGCGAATGTGACTTATCGTCCGTGGACCGTAACACATGATCACCGTACTGTTTGGGTGTGTCCGACCTGGTCTCACGGTTTGGACTGGCAGTGCGCGCTGCCCGTCGTGAGCTGGGCCTTGCCCAAGAACAGTTGTCCGACGCTGCAGGGCTTGACCGGACCTACGTGAGTGGACTGGAGCGCGGCCGGCGCAACCCTACACTCACTACACAAGAGAGAGTCGCGAGCGCACTTGGGCGACCGCTCCATGAGTTGATCAAGACTGCCGAGGAGATGGAGTAGTGCCGTTCGTTTTCAGCGAGGTTGCTACCCGGGCGCTTGACGAGGCTGAACGGTGTGTGGAGGATCTGCGAAACAGGCCTGTTCGCGGCCGGGACACAAAGTTCCGGTTGGCGCAGACAAACATGCTGGCCTACACGTTCGCCGAGTTCGTTCCCGGATTCTCGACGTCCCACGTCTTCAATACCCAGCCTTACGGGGAGACAGTAGATCAGCCGCTGCATAACGCCGATGCGGAAGGCCGGTTGTTCTTTACAGCTGATTACGAGATTAAGAGCAGCGCGCAGGCGAAAGTGGGAGGCGACATCTTTGAGATTGTCTCCTCGGCGGTTATGTGGAATATAGCTGCGCGCTGGAACGCATACATGACCGGCGGCAAGTGGCCTCTCCGGTCAGGTTACCCACGGCCCACTGTCATTCCTGATCCCAACCGTCAAGTAGCGGTGCTCAATCTTCCGCGCGGATACGACTGGGTAGAACTGCTTACGCCGCCCGCCACGGAAAAGATTACCTTTCTCCGCAATGAGCTAAAGAGTAGCACCTTAAAACTCCCGACTTCGACACCCGATATCGCAGTTGTCGCTATTCCCGAGAACCGGCGCGACAATGATCTGTGGCGAACGGAGTTCCAGAATCTTTCTCGTCTGAATCAGGCTGAGATTCAGCATGCATACCGGTACCTAGAGGGACAGATTGAGCCGGGCGAGATTCTGTTGGCAATCGCGTGCAAGAAGAGCTTGCGAAGTGACAGGCTGTACCAGCCTCTCTACGAGGCCAACATCATGCAGCTACTGTTGGAGGGACATCTCGGCGCACCGCGAGTTGAATTCGAGGTTCATACTCTCAGTCATTTCGGCACAGATGCTCTGACGACATACGAAGCGGCATCACTATATTCGGTGCTGGTGCCTGAACGTGTTAAACATCGTGCCGTTCGCGAACTTTATGTACCTGAGAACGCTCAGGGGCTTGCTCGTAGATTGCTAGACTTCCTGAACGAGCGGGTCCAGCTCATCGCTCCTGATGATGTAGGCGCCACCGCTAAGCTGGATATTAATTGGCCTCCATCATCGTGACGCCGACACAGCTCTAACCGGTTCTTTCCAGCCAGCATCCATAAGTGCCGCCAGAACTCGGCCGATTATCTCGTCAGGTGCCTCGGAAAGCTCGAAATCCCAAAAACGGACAACTGTCCATCCCGCCTCCCGGAGCGCCTGATCAGCCTTCCGATCCCGCTCCTGAGTCCTGGCGATCTTGTCGCGCCAGAACTGGCTTGCGGTCGCCGGATTGAAATGGTCGGGATGACCATGCCAGAACGCCCCGTCAACAAACACCGCTACCCGCCAGCGCGTAAACGCAACGTCAGGCTTACTCGGAAGGGTGCGCAGGTGAACCCGGTATCCCGTCGCTCCTGCGGCCCGCAGGGCCGTGCGTAGCCTCATCTCCGGCCCGGTGTCCTTCGACCGAATCGCCGCCATATTCCGAGAGCGGCCCTGACGTGACAGGTGATCTACCACAGCGCGGAAGCCTCCCGACTCTTGCAGCCACGGCGCGCCGACAACGTTACCGCTTGGGAGGGTAGGCCCGGCATGGTCGTCTCCGCATTGCCGTTGCGAGTGCGCTGGCTACTCGATGGGATTGCCTTCAACGGCGCGGCTGACCAGCTCGGACGCGAGTGGGTGATTGACTCCGAGACCGGCTGGTCGGCGTCGCCGCCCGTGCGCAACGACCAGACCCAGCCACGGACCGGTGCGCACGGCGGCTGGCCTCCCAGAACGTACCGGGACCCGCGCACGATCCGACTGGACGGCTGGGTCTACGCACCCACCTGGGAAGCGCGGCGCGACGCCGAACACCGCCTCGCCGCGTTGTGCGCCGAGCCTGGACGCAAGTTCGAGTTGCGGTGCACCGAGGAAACAGGCGAGCTGCTGGCGCATGTCACCCAAGACGACACCACTCTTGTGTCGGTTCGCCCCGGCGGGCAGTGGTTGGACTTTTCGCTCCAGCTCGTCGCCGCTGACCCGCGCAAGTACACCGCGGTCGAGCACACCGCGGAGACGGGCCTTCCCTCCGAATCGGTGACCGGGCTCACATTCGGTATGGATGATGTGGGCGGGCTCGACTTCGCCCTTGCCGGCTCGGGCTTGGATTTTGGGTCGCAGCGGGACGCCGGACGTGCCACAGTCGCCAACGTCGGCACAGCCGACACCGCACCAGGGCTCGCGCTGCTCGGCCCGCTCGCGCCACCCGTCACCGTCAGCCGGCCAGACAACCCAGCCGGCCGGCTGATCTATCTTGACCCGCTTGGCGAGAACGACCGGCTCGTCATCGACGTCCGCGAGCGCACGGTGCGACTCGGTGACGTCAGCCGCCGTCATCGCACGGTCGTCACGGATTGGGACGCGTTCGTCGTATCACCGAAGGCCACAGTGGATTTTGTGTTGTCGCACGGCTCGGTGCCCAACGCAACGGCCCGCCTCCAGGTTCGGTGGCGGGCCGCGTGGTGGTGACGTCCCATGCGCTAGGAAGCGCGTCCGGTGACCCGCGCGAACTCACGTTCGTCGCGCCGCCGGGCGGCCATCTGGGCGACGTCGACGCAGCCCTGGGTGTCAGCGGCTTCGGCGATCAACCTGTCCAGCGCGGCCGCTGGAATGACAAAGCGAGAGCGGAGCTTCACTGCGGGGAACGCGTCGTCATGGATCGCGCGATACAGCGTGTTCTTGTCGCAGCGAAGGATCTTCGCGGCTTCGCGGACGGTGTAGAAGACCGGCCTGTCTGGGTCGGACACGGCGCTGTTCATGATCAGGTGTACCCGCCTTCCTCGATTGTCGGCGGGCACATCGTCACGCCGTGGTGCACGCAGTTCTGATCAGCGCGCCGTACCTCAATCTCCGCTTCATTCACCTTTCACCGCATCGTTTCTTCAATTGGGGGTTGTCCCATGGCGATCTCTCAAGGCGGCTTGGACCCATGGGCCGTTCAGCTTCGTATCGGCGAGCGGGACGCCCGGTACGCGGTCGGCGCGCTGCTCGGGCCGATGCCGGGCCGGATGATGGCGTGGGCGGACGGAGTGCTGCCCTCCCGCACCGAGAACGGCGTGGTCGTCGACCTGAAAGCGGCGCTCGCCGCGAACGACGGGCTCGGCGTGGCGTTCTACCCCGGCCAATGCGTGATCAACCGACCCGGCCAAGGCCCCTACGTCTGCACGCTGGACCGCACCGGCCGCGTCCAACTCGACGACGCCGACCCGTCCAACCCGCGCGTGGACCTGATCGTCGCCCGCGTCTACGACGAACGACTCGGCGACCCGCGCACTGAATTCGTGCTCGAACCCGTGACCGGGCTGGCGGGGCCGGAACCGGTCGAACCGGAGCTGCCGCCCGTGTCATTCCCGCTCGCCCGCATCGCCATGCCAGCCGGCACGACACAGCTCACCGCGCCGATGTTCACCGACCTGCGCCGCGCCGCCAGTGTCCGCACCGGGGTCGGGGTGGTGCTGCCCGGCGACGACCCGACGCTGCCGGGCGCCTACGCCGGCCACACCCGCTACCGCGCCGGCACCCTGGAAGCCTTTGACGGCCAGACCTGGCGCGGCACGCCCGCCACCTGGTCCGAGGAGTCGGTCGAGTTGGTCGCGCGGACCGGCATCACCGGTATCGCGGCGTTGACCTCGATCGGCGTGCCCGACCCCGGCTGGCCCTACCGATTGATGATCTCCGGCTGCGCCGAGCTGACCGGCACCAACTGCCGCGCCGACCTGACCATCCGCCTCGACGCCGCCGACGGCGCGGTCCTGGCCCGCGGCGTCGGCCCGACCAACGGATGGAGCTGGGTGACCACCCCGGCCCGCAACACCCGCGTCCTGGAAGGCGCCCACACTCTCTACCTGTCCGGTGAACGCATCGGCGCCGCCGGCTCCTGGGCGAACTTCACCTACAACGGCGCGCTCTCCCTGCTACGTCTCCCCGCCTGACCGGAGGTGGTGATCCGGTGCGGCTGCTGCTCGGACACCTCCGCACCGGGGACATCGTCGCCGAGCTCGACGGCGAAGCCGACTACACCGACGAACTGTCCGCCGCCGGCTCCGCGCGGGCCACCATCCCGCTTGACGCCGTCCCATCCACAGTGGACATTCGGGCGGTCACCACACCGTGGCGGCACTACCTCGCCATCACCCAGGACGACGCTGTGCTGTGGGCGGGGCCGGTCATCCCGCGCCGCCGCGCCCCGAACACCAGCGCAGTCGAGGTGTCCGCGTCCGGGTTGTGGGCGGTGTTCGACCGGCGCGTGCTCGCCCGCCTCGGGGACTGGGCGTACACCGACCCCCGCGCCGATGTGATCCTCACCTACCGCTCGTTGCCCGGTGTCGCGCTGGACATCGTGCGCGTCGCGCTCGACCGGCCGCACGGCGAGCTGCCGCTCGTCCTGCCCCGGCTGAACAGTTCCGGGGACGTGGAGCGCCGCTACTACGGGTACGAACTCGCCCCAGCTGGCGAACGGTTGAAACAGCTCACCGCCGACGAGAACGGCCCCGATCTGCACTTCCACCCGCGCTACCGCCCGGACCGCTCCGGCATCGAGTGGGTGTTCCGGGTCGGGCA